>NZ_JBEZIR010000154.1:0-18479 GCF_040651175.1 Kitasatospora sp. NPDC048540 | reverse complement strand
CCGGATCTCCTCGACGTCGTCGCCCCAGAACTCCACCCGCAGCGGGTGCTCCTCGGTCGGCGGGAAGACGTCCAGGATGCCGCCGCGGACCGCGAACTCACCGCGCTTCTCGACCAGTTCGACCCGGGCGTAGGCGGCCGCCGCGAGCCCGCGGGCGACCTCCTCCAGGTCGTGCCGCTCGCCGCGCCGCAGCGCCACCGGCTCCAGCTCGGCCAGCCCCTTGACCTGCGGCTGCAGCACCGAGCGGACCGGCGCCACGACCACCTGGACGGGCCCGGCCGCCGGGTCGTCGGCCCGCGGGTGGACGATCCGGCGCAGCACCGCCAGCCGCCGGCCGACCGTGTCCGAGCGGGGTGACAGCCGCTCGTGCGGCAGCGTCTCCCAGGCCGGGAACTCCGCCACCGCGTCGGCCGGCAGCAGTGAACGCAGGCTCGCCGCCAGGTCCTCCGCCTCCCGCCCGGTCGCGGTCACGGCCAGCACCGGCCGGCCGCGCTCCCCCGCGCGCCCGGCCAGCGAGCGCGCCAGCGCGGCGATGGCGAACGGCCGGGCGGCGGGCGGTCCGACCAGGTCGAGGTGGTGCCGGCGGCCGCCGGCGGCCGCCTCGACCGCCTCGGCGAGGGCGGCGTCCCGTACGACGACATCGAGCAGTCCGGACAGGCTCATGAAGTCTCTTCTTCGCTCCGTGGCTGGAGTGCCCCGAGGCCGGAGAGCCCGGCCGGGCAACGCGAACAGCCCGGCACGCGGTGCGCCCCGGGGGTGTCCAGCCTACGCCGCGGCACCCCGCTCCACCCGACGCGAGGCCGCGGCCCGGGCGGCCTCGTGCCGGAGGCCCGGCGGGGTGGGCGCGGGTGAACGTGGTGGACCGCAGGCCCGGTGGGTGGGCCACCAGAGATCATGAAGTCGACACACTCCTGTCACTACCCGTCCATGGTGGCCGCGCAGGATGGTTCACGTGCCCGCCGCACCCAACCGTGGGGGATGGCTGCAGCGGTGCCGTTCGTACTCCGATGGGGGTCGGGGTACGAGGCCGGGCGGCCCTGGGTGGGGGCGCCCGTGCCCCAACGCCGGGACCTCGGCGCCCTTTCCTGGAGGGCGCCGAGGGTCTCGGCCCGCTGCGTTCCGGCCCCGGTCCGGCATGCCCGGAAGCGTCCCGTCCGCCCGCTCCGCCCGCGTTTCCCCGAAGCCGCCCGCGCCGCCCCCGCGCTCCGTACCCTCGTGTGAAGGCGGTGTGGGGCAGCCCTGAACACGGTGTGGGCGTCACCGCGACGGAGGGGGTACTTCAGTCATGCGCGTGGTCATCGCAGGCCAGGGTTACGTCGGGCTGCCGCTGGCGGTCCGGGCCGCCGAAGTGGGGCACGACGTGATCGGCTACGACGTGGACGAGCGCCGGATCAAGCGGCTCGCGGTCGGCGAATCGTACGTCGAGGACATTCCGGCCGAGCGGCTGCGGCCGCTGCTGGACAGCGGGGCCTACCTGCCCACCGCGGAGGAGGGCGACGTGGCGGGCTTCGACATCGCCGTGATCACCGTCCCCACGCCGCTGCGGGACGGGGTGCCCGACCTCTCGTACATCGAGTCCTCGGCCCGGCTGCTCGCCTCCCACCTGCGGCCGGGCGCCACCGTGGTGCTGGAGTCCACCACGTACCCGGGCACCACCGAGGAGCTCCTCGCGCCGCTGCTGGAGGAGGGTTCCGGGCTGCGCGCCGGCGAGGACTTCCACGTCGGCTACAGCCCCGAGCGGATCGACCCGGGCAACCCGACCTGGAAGCTGGAGAACACCCCGAAGGTGGTCTCCGGCATCACGGCGGCCGCGCTCGCCGCCGTCGACGGCTTCTACGGCGAGCTGGTCGAGCGGACCGTCCCGGTCTCCTCCTGCAAGGAGGCCGAGCTCACCAAGCTGCTGGAGAACACCTTCCGGCACGTCAACATCGCCCTGGTCAACGAGCTGGCGATGTTCGCGCACGACCTCGGCATCGACGTCTGGGAGGCCATCGACGCCGCCTCCACCAAGCCGTTCGGCTTCCTGCGGTTCACCCCCGGTCCGGGCGTCGGCGGCCACTGCCTGCCGATCGACCCCTCGTACCTGTCCTGGCGGGTGGAGCGCGCCCTCGGCCAGTCCTTCCGCTTCGTCGAGCTGGCCAACGACGTCAACAGCCACATGCCCGACTACGTGGTGCGGCGGCTGGCGGAGGCGCTCAACCAGCGCCGGCGCGCGGTCAACGGCTCGCGGGTGCTGGTGCTGGGGCTCGCGTACAAGAAGAACACCGGTGACGCGCGGGAGACCCCGGCCGCCCGGGTGGTGGAACTGCTCACCAGGGCGGGCGCCGACGTACGGGCCGCAGACCCGCACGTGGTGGCGGGCGTGCACGTCGCCGAGCCGGAGATCCCCGGGCCGCGCAGCGGCGGCCACGACAGCCACGACGGCGGGCCGCTGGCCGGCGTCCGCCGGGTCGAGGCCACCCCGGAGGAGCTCACGGCCGCCGACGCGGTCGTGCTGCTGGCCGACCACGACGACTTCGACTACGACGCGGTCCTCGCCCACTCCCGCTACGTCCTGGACTGCCGCCGCCGCCTCACCGGCCCGTCGGTCGAGGTCCTGTGACCCGGACAGCGGTTCCCCGAACCTGAAGGGGCACCGCGTTCAAGGGGCGCGGGAACTGCGCGAAACGGCAGGAAGTCAGCCGTCAGACGGCAGCATTGCTTCCGCCCTCGCGCAGTTCCGCCACCGGCCTCCGGCCGGGGCCCCGCGCCCCTGGGGGTGCACCCATCCGGGGCCCCGGGCCCGGGTTCAGCCGCGGCGGACCGCTCGGCCGGTGTCGTAGTCGGAGCCGTCGTCGATGATGACGATCTTCGGGATGATCTTCGTCTCGGGCTCCGGCTTGGCCTCCGGGGCCTCGGCCGGGGCGGGCTCCAGCGGTGCCTTGCGGGCCCACGGCGGCGTCTCCGCGGCGGGCAGCGCGTCGGGGGCCGAAACGGCCGGCCGGGCGTCCACGGGCGCAGCGGCCGCCGGGGTGGGCGGGGCGTCGGCCGGCGGGGCCGGCTCCAGGGCGGCCTGCGGTTCGGCCGCGCCGACCGCCGCACCGGTCAGCGCCGCCAGGTGCGCCTTGATGTGGTCGAGGTGCTGCTGCACCACGTCGAGGCGCTCGGTGAACTCGCGCTGCTCGCGCTCGCTGGCGGTCTGGATCCGCTCGGCCTTCTCCCGGGCCGCGGCCAGGATCCGGTCCGACTCGGCCTGGGCGTCGCCCTCGATGCCGCGGATCTCGGCGAGCACCGTCTCCCGGTGCTGCTCGGCCTCCTTGAGCCGGCGCTCCGCGGTGCCGGAGATCTTGGCGTCCTCGCGGTCCGCCTCGGCCTCGGCCGCCGTGAACATCTCGTCGGCCCGGCGCCGCAGTTCGGCCAGCTTGCCCTCGGCGCGCTCGCCCGCCTCCGCGGCCTCGACCCGGATCCGGGCGGCGTCGCCGGTCCCGGCGTCGCGGATGGCGCGGGCGTCGCGGTCGGCCTCCGCGCGGAGCCGTTCGGCCTCGGCCCGGGTGCGTTCGGCGGTGCGGCGGGCCGTCTCGTCGGCGTCCCGCCGGGTCGAGTCGGCGAACTCGTGGGCGGCCCGGTCGGCGTCCTGGCCGGCCTCGTGGGCGGCGTCCCTGGCGTCCTCGGCGGCCCGCTCGGCGGCCGTGCGGACGGCGAGGGACTCCGCGTCGGCGATCGCCATCAGGGCGGCCGCCTGCTCGCTGAGCAGCCCGTAGTCGGGCTCCGGGGCGGCCTCGGCGGCCTGCACCACCTCGACCAGCCGGTTCTCCATCTCGCGCAGGCCCGCACCGAGGACGCTGAGCCGCTCCCAGGCCCGGTCGCGGTCGGCGCTCAGCGCCTCCAGCGTCCGGTCGACCTGCTCGGGTGCGTAGCCCCGCCGGGCAACGGTGAAGCCGGACGGGGAGATGGCATCGCTCATCGGCTCTTCCCTTCGTGCTCGCGGGCCGCGCAGCCCTCAGTGTGTGATCGTCGAGGACATACTGCCGATCCTCTTGACCTATTTTGCGCAGATACGCTGGAAAGCCCAAGAAAACGCCCGAAGGGGCCGCACCACCGGGCGGCCCGGCCCCGACGGGTCCGGCGGACCGCCGCGGCTACATCAGGCCGTCCCAGAACTGCTCGACCAGCACCGCCCACCAGCTCTCCGGCGTGTAGAGCGCCGCCGGGTCGAGGGCGGTCAACTCGCCCTGCAGATCGGTGGTCCAGCGGCCGGCCTGCTCGGGCGTCAGACCGTGCCGCAGCCGCCACATCCGGCCGAGCGCCGCCAGGCTGCGGACGAACTCCGGCACCCCGCTGTTGACGAACCGGGGCGCCTCGGAGGGGTTCTCCAGGTCGACGGCGACCACGGCCGCGGTGCCGTACTGCACGCACAGCTGACGGCCGTAGTCGTTGCCCAGGACCAGGTAGCCGCCGAAGTCCGGACCGGCCGCCAGGCCGCGTTCGGCGGCCAGCTCGGCCAGCGTCGGGATCGGCCGGCCCTCCTGCGCCTGGGCCCAGAAGAACGGAGGGAACTCCCGCGGCAGCCCCGCCCACATCAGCGTCGCGGAGACCGGCTCGGGTACGCCCTGCCGGGAGACCGCGCGCTGCTCGAAGCGGAACACCCCCGGGCCGAAGGCCTGCGCCAGTTCGCCAGCGAGCTGCTGCGGCGCCAGCGGCGGCTGCTGCGGGATGACGCCGGGCGCCGGCAGCGGCACCCGGACCGGGCGCGGCCGCTGCGGGGCGGCGGCGAGCTGGTGCAGCTGGTCCAGGTGGTCGTTGAGCTGCGCCATCCCGGCCTGCCGGCCGCGCAGGTCGCGGCCGTACGGGACGGTGTGGCTGATCCGCACGTTGGGCCAGGACGCCTTGACCATCCGGGCGCAGTAACCGCCGGGCAGGTCGCACAGTTCCAGGTCGGTGTGGAGTTCGAGCACCTGGTCCGGCGGGACGTTCAGCCGGCGCAGCTCCAGCATCGCCTTCCGCTCCGGGTGCGGGGTGCCGGGCTCGCTGCGGTGCAGCAGGGTCTGCTCGGAGCCGTCCGGGCCGCGGTAGCTGACCACCGCCTGGGTGCCCGGGCCGATCGCGGGCACGCCCGGCGCGGCCGGGGCGGCGGGCGGCTGCGGGCCGCCCTGGGGGACGGCCGGCGGCGCCAGCACCGGGGCGGGCGCGGGCACCGCGCCCGGGACCGGGTAGCCGTAGCCGACCGGCGGCGCGCCGGGCACCGGGACGGCGCCGGGCGGCGGGGGCGGCGGACCGCCGGCCGCCAGGTCGATCGCGGGCGCCAGCTGGGTGGCCTGGTAGGCGACCTGGGCGGCAGCAGCCGGGTGCGGCGGTTCGGCCGCCGGCGGCGCCGGCGGTACGGGTGCGCCCGCGGGCGGCTGGCCGGGGCCGGCGCCGCGCAGGTCCGCGGGGGCCGGCGGCGGAGGTGCGGTCGGGGTGGCCCGGCCGCCCGCCGCATGGGCGGCCGGTCCGCCGGCGGGGCCGCCGAGCGAGGTCGGTGCGGGCGGCGGCGGAGTGGCGGGGCCGGAACGGCCGAGACCGGCCGCGGGCGCGCCGGGAGCCGGGGCCACGGGTGCACCGGGCAGGCCGAGCAGCCCGGGCGGGCCGTCGGTGGCCAGCATGGTCGGCGCGTACTCCATGGACGGCGCGGGCGCGGCGGGCGGCGCGGGGGCCGCGGGCGGGGCGCCGACCGGCGGCGGGCCGTCCGGGGTGGCCAGCATGGTCGCGGCGTGCTCGATGGAGGGCGCGGGTGCGACGGGCGGCGCGGGGGCCGCGGGCGGTGCCGACGGCGGGAAGCCGGGGGGCGGCGGCAGCTGGACCGGCCCGCCGTCCAGGAAGCCGGCGGGCATCGGCATGGTCGGGTCGGCCGGGGCGGGGGCAGGGACGGGCGGCTGCGCCGTGGCGGGCAGCGCGACGGTCAGCCCTTCGGAGCCCGCGCCCGGTGCGGCCGCCGCGGCCAGGCCGTACCCGGCCGGCATCGGCATGGTGAGTCCCTCGGAACCGGGCGGCGCCTGGGCGGCCGGTCCGGCCGGGGCCAGGTCTGCGGGCGGCGGCGCCAGCATGGTGGGCGCGTCGCCGGCCGGCCGGTCGGAGACCGGCGGGGTGGTCAGCACCGCCGGGTCCGCGGCGGCGGGCGGGGTCGGTGGCGCGGCGGCGGGCGCCGCGGCCTCCTGGGCCAGCCTGGCGGCCTCGGCGGCCAGAGCGTCGGCGCCGGCCTGCTGGAACCACTGCGGGGGGCTGAGCAGGAAGGAGGTCGCCTCGACCGAGTTGGGCACCGGCTTGGCCGCACCCGCCGGGTTGGGCTCGCTCCGGCTGCCGTACAGCTCCTCGAACTGCCGGACCACCTCGTTCACCGGCAGCGGCGGCCAGAGCGTGCTGGCACCGCTGTCCCGGGTGATCACCAGCCGGGCGTCGCCGCCCCGGGCCGGGGTGCCGTCCGTGTGGTCCTCGGCCCAGCAGACGAAGCCCAGGTCGAACTCGCGCACCCGGACCTCGCGCTGCTGGGAGCGCGGCACCCCCGCGTTGATCCACTCCTCGGCGATCTCCTGAGCCTGCGCGTAGGTCGTCACCACGCCCCGTTCCCCTCTTCCTTGCCGGCCACCGTGTGCCCCCGCATCAGTTCACCGGGACGGCGCGGGCGAACCCGCCGTCCACCATCAGTGCCGCGACCGTCTCCAGCTCCGGCGGGCTGCCCGCCAGCCGGAGCAGGAAGGCGTCGAAGTCCTCCCCGCAGGGCAGCAGCAGCCGGGCGACCCGCTCCTCGGGCGGCTCGGGCGCGGCCGAGTCCCGGGCGTCGTCGTACGGGCAGAACCAGACCGAGCCGGTCTGCTCGCCGCGGACCTTGACCGCCAGCAGGCCGCCCTGGACGTAGGCGACGGCGAGGTAGTCCTTGGTCAGGTGGTCGCGCAGGCACTTGTTGGCGTACACCAGGTCGTGCGCGCCGTACTCGTCGCTCAGCGTCAGGAACGGCTGGTCGAGCAGCACCCCGTACTCGACGTCCAGGGCCACCCCGGCGGGGGCGCGGCCGCCGGCCAGCTTGAGGAAGCTGCGGTAGGCGGCGGGCAGCGGGTGGCCGAGCCGCTGCTCGGCGTGCTGCACCTGGTCCTCGGTGACGGCCAGCGGGTCGCCGCCGTCCCGGGCGAGCGACAGGTGGGCCGGGCGGTGCTCCTGGAGCGGGCGGGTGCCGCGGCGGGCGTGGTCGGCGGTGGAGCGGGCCAGGCCGCCGTGGTGCCGCAGCAGCGCCTTGACCTCGACCGGGATCAGCTCCATCCGGCGCAGCCCCGGGGCGGCCCGGCCGACCACGTGGTGCCAGGTCCAGCCGGCCGGGGTGGCGACCGCGGTCTCCAGGTCGGCCCACAGCTGGTGGCCCTGGGTGTAGAGCGCCGCGTTGGCCGAGACGTAGTCGGTGAGCCGCAGCTCGTCCACGCCGAAGCCGGCCGGCGGGTCGGCCACCTCGGCGGCGGCCGCCGCGTAGGCGCTGAAGTCCGGGTATCCGTACTCGTCCACCCGCACCCCGGCGGGGTGCGCGGCGGCCCGGACCGGATCCGGGAACTGCACCACCTGACCCGCGTACGCCGAGTTGGGCGCGGCGGCGGTGGCGGGCCGACCTGTCGTCATCTGGGTGCCCCCACACTGGCTGAAGCAGATTTGCTGGGCACCAGCGTAGGGGGTGCGGGCGGGGGCTCGTCCCCCCGCCCGCGGGGTGGGGCGGCCGGTCAGATCCGGGTCAGCGCCTTGGCCAGGATCTCGGCCACCCGCTCCTGCTGACCCTCCGTGATCTGGGGGTACAGCGGGATGGTCAGGATCTGGGCGGCGGCCCGCTCGGCGACCGGGAACGCCCGCTCGGCGTACCCCAGGTGGTGGAAGGCGGGCTGCAGGTGGACCGGCACCGGGTAGTGCACACCGGCGCCGATCCCGGCGGCCTGCAGCTCGGCCAGCACGGTGTCGCGGCCGCGCTCGACGCGCACCGCGTACAGGTGCCAGACGTGCTCGTTGCCGGGCAGGGTCCGGGGGGTGGTGAGACCGTCCAGGCCGGCCAGCAGGGTGTCGTAGCGGGCGGCGGCGGCCCGGCGGGCCTCGTTCCAGGCGGGCAGCCGGCGGAGCTTGGCGCGCAGCACCACCGCCTGGAGGGTGTCCATCCGGGAGTTGAAGCCGAATCGCTCGTGCACGTACTTGCGGCCCGAGCCGTGGTCCCCGATCAGCCGCACGGCCGCCGCCAGGCCGGCGTCGTCGGTGACCACCGCACCGGCGTCGCCGTACGCGCCGAGGTTCTTGCCCGGGTAGAAACTGGTGGCCGAGATCCGGCCCCAGGAGCCGGAGAGCCGGCCGTCCTGCCGGGCGCCCTGGGACTGCGCGCCGTCCTCGACCACCGGACGGTCCCCGGCCAGCTCCAGCAGCGGGCGCATCGGGGCGAGCTGGCCGTTGAGGTGCACCGGGACCACGGCGGCGGCCTGCGGCAGCGCGTCGGCGACGGCGGCCGGGTCGATCAGCAGGTGCTCGGGGTCGACGTCCACCAGCACCGGCCGCAGCCCGGCCCGGATCACCGCCTCGGCGGTGGCCACGAAGGTGTTGGCGGGCAGCACCACGCCGGCGCCGGCCGGGAGCTCCAGCGCCCGCAGCGCCAGCTCCAGCGCGTCGGTGCCGTTGGCGACCCCGACGGCGTGCCCGACCCCGGAGAACGCCGCGTACTCCGACTCGAAGGCGGCCACGTCCGGGCCCTTGATGTACGCGCCGCTGAGCAGGACCCGGTCGAAGCCCTCCCGTACCTCCTCGGCGATCTCGGCGTGCGCGGCTTGCAGGTCGACGAGCGGGATGTCGGTCACCCGGGGCTCCTCAGCTGGTTGTCCGGCCCTCGGGCCGGGATGGTGGGTCGTCCTTGGACTGCTCGGCCGGCTCGACGAGCAGCGGGAGCGCGCCGCCGGACAGACAGGCCCCAGTGGCCGCGTCCCACTTCCAGTGGTGGCGCGGGCACTCGACCAGTCCGTCGGCGATCACGGCGTGGCTCAGGTCCTCACCCGCGTGCGGGCAGTACCGCTGCAGCCGCAGGCCGTCCCGCTCGATGGTCTCCGCCCTGGTCCGCTCGCGCACCAACTGCCTGGTCTGGGCGGGGTGGTGGCCGTAGCGGAGCAGGCTCAGCAGGGTGAGGTCGAAGACGTCCGGGTCACGGTGCAGGCTCAGGCGCATCGACAGCAGCGCCTCCTCCCAGCCGGCGCGGCCGTCCAGCACCGCCCGCAGCGCACGGGCCGGCACCCGGATCACGTACGAGGGGTCGACCGGCTCGTCCTCCAGCTCCACCCGGTCGGCCAGTTCGCCGAGGGCCAGGCCCCAGACGGCGCCCTCGGCCTCCAGCCGCAGCCCGGCCCGGTAGTCGCTGAGCAGCGGGCGGTTGAGCCGCTGGAGGCGGTCGAAGTACGCCTCCACCTCGGCGGCGGCGACCGGCGCGGCCTCGCCCTCGTGGTAGGCCTCCCACTCGGCGCGGCGGCGCTCCCGGTAGTCGGCCAGGTAGCCGTCGGGGTCGGTGTGCCAGCGGCCGGGCGGGGCCGGGTCGGCGACCTGGTCGCCGGGGGCGGTGCGGATCACCTCGGTGGCGGGGCAGGCCTCGGCGAACCGGGCGGCGACGTCCTCCCAGTGCGGGAAGATGGTCCGCTCGCGGTCGTTGTACCGGGCCAGCGCCGGGTCGAGGAAGCAGGCCGGGCCGGCCGACGGCAGGTAGGCCCGGGCCCCGGTCAGCCGCACCTTGCGGACCAGGGTGTCCAGCAGGTCGTCGCGGACCGCGGCGGTCTTCGCGGCCATCCGCTCCGGCGGGTAGTCGTAGGCGTTCGGGTACCACATCGCGCCGGAGTACTGGGCGGCCAGCAGGTCGACGCCGCCGGGGAGTTCGGACAGCGGGGTGTTGCAGTCGTTGAGGTCCAGGAAGCGGAAGCCGCCGAGGTCCAGCAGCAGGCCGCTGTCCTCCTTGTGGCTGGTGTCCAGCAGCATGGTGGCGGTGCAGTCCGGGCCGAGCCGGTACTCCTCGCGGTGGCCCAGCCGGACCTGCTCGCCGAAGCCGAGCGCGGCGAGCCGCCGCCCGAGCTCGCCGGTGCGGAAGCGCGGCACCAGGACGGTGGTCTCCCGGGAGAGCTGGGCCAGCGTCCGCTCGTCGAGGTGGTCCTCGTGGGTGTGCGAGACGTACAGGTAGTCGTACCGGCCCGCGACCGTCCCCGGCAGCAGCTCGCGGTTGTCCGGGTACGGGAACCAGGCCTCCAGGAAGGCCGGGTGGAACCAGGGGTCGATCAGGATGCGCAGCCCCGCGTGCTCGACCACGAACCCGGCGTGCCCGAGGTGCCGGATCGACGTCCCGGCCGGCAGCGAGGCCCGGACCGGTGCTCTCACCCGATGGCCTCGCGGAGCGCGGCGACCACCCGGTCCTGCTGGGCCTCGGTCAGGGTGTGGAACAGCGGCAGGATCAGCGAGCGCCCGGTGATCAGCTCGGTGGCGGGCAGCGGCACCCGGGCGGTCCCCTTGTACGGGGCCTCCAGGTGGGCCGCCATGATGCCGCGCCGGGCCGAGACGCCGGCCGCGGCCAGCCGGGCCAGCACCTCGGTGCGGTCCGGCGCGCCCTCGGGCAGCAGCAGCCAGCAGGACTGGAAGTTGCCGGTGCCGTGCGCCGGGTCCGCCACCAGGCCGTCGGCCAGCGGGCCGAGCAGTTCGCGGTAGCGGGCGGCCAGGGCGCGGCGGCGCTCGACCATCGCGGGCAGCTTGCCCAGCTGGACCAGGCCGACGGCGGCCTGGATGTCGGTCATCCGGTGGTTGAAGCCGATCTCGTCGTACGTCTCCACCACCATGCCGCCGCCCGCGGCGTGCCGGTCGGCCGCCGAGACGCTCATCCCGTGCTCGCGCAGCCGCCGCAGCCGGGCGGCGAGGTCGCCGTCCTGGCAGGTGACCATGCCGCCCTCACCGGTGGTGAGCAGCTTGCGCGGGTGGAAGGAGTACGCGGCGATCTGCGCGGTGGCGCCGGCCGGGCGGCCGCGGTAGACCGAGCCGGCCGCGCAGGCGGCGTCCTCGACCACGGTGATCCCCCGCGGCTCGGCCAGCGCCCGGACCGCGTCCAGGTCGACCGGGACACCGCCCTGGTCGACCACGACCACCGCGCGGGTACGGTCGGTGAGCGCGGCGGCGACGGTGTCGGCGGTGAGGTTGCCGTCGGCCGGGTCGACGTCGGCGAAGACCGGTACCGCCCCGACGTAGGTGACGGCGTTGGCGGTGGCGATGAAGGACAGCGAGGGCACCACCACCTCGTCGCCCGGCCCGACGCCCGCACCGATCAGCGCCAGGTGCAGCGCGGTGGTGCAGGAGGAGACCGCGACGGCGTGCGGGACGCCGAGGTGGTCGGCGAAGGCGCGCTCGAAGGCGGCGACCCGGGGGCCCTGGGCGACCCAGCCGGAGCGCACCGCCTCGGCGGCGGCCGCGGCCTCCTCCTCGCCGAGCCAGGGGATCATCACGGGGATCTGGGGCACAGCCGGGACGGTGCTGGACACGCGCTGCTCCGAAGGACGTGGCGGGAAGGACGTGACGGGAAGGGGGGTTACTGCTCGCGCCACCAGGCGACCAGCTGGCGCAGGCCCTCGTCCAGCGCCAGTTCGGGCTTCCAGCCGAGGTCGCGTTCGGCCGCGGAGATGTCGGCCAGGCGCCGGACCACGCCGCCGGCGGTGCCGCGGGCCGGTCCGTGCTCGACGTCCAGGTCGGTGCGGTCCATCGCGGCGAGCAGGGCGTCGGCCAGGCCCCGCAGCGAGACCTCGGCGGAGCTGGCGATGTTGTAGACCCGGTCGGTGACGGGGGCGGCGGCGGCCAGCAGGTTGGCCCGGGCGATGTCCTCGGTGTGGACGAAGTCCATGGTCTGGGCGCCGTCGCCGAAGATCAGCGGGGGCTGGTCGCCGGCGATCCGCTCCATCCAGCGGATGAACACCTCGGTGTAGCGGCCGTGCACGTCCATCCGCGGGCCGTAGACGTTGAAGTAGCGCAGCGCGACGTAGTCCAGCCCGTACATGGCGTGGAAGCTGCGCAGCAGGCCCTCGTTGAAGACCTTGGCGGCGCCGTACAGGGTGTCGTTGTGGTACGGGTGCTGGGTCTCGGGGGTGGGGAAGGTGTCGGCCAGGCCGTAGACCGAGGCGGTGGAGGAGGCGATGACCTTCTTCACGCCCTTCTCGGCGGCGGCCTCGACCACGTCGAAGGTGCCGTCGACCATGATCTCCAGGGCCAGGCGCGGTTCGGCGGCGCACTGGGTGATCCGGATCGCGGCGAGGTGGAAGAGCAGGTCGGTGTCGTCGCCGAGCAGGTCGCGCAGGAGCGCGCGGTCGCGGATGTCGCCGTCCACCACCCGCAGCTGTCCGGGGGCGGCGGCGGCCTCGGCGTGCGCCAGGTTCTCCATCCGGCCGCGGACGAAGTTGTCCAGCACGATCACCTCGCGGGCCCCGCCCTGGATCAGCTGGTCGACGACGGTGGAGCCGATGGTGCCGGCCCCGCCCGTGACCAGGCAGCGGGAGCCCTCAATGGCGACTGCGTTCATCGGGCGGAAGCCCTTTCCTGAGCGGTGATCAGTTCGATGTCGTCGGCGCCGCCGACCGGGACGGTGGCCCCGCCGAGCTCCAGGCTCCGTGAGGCGGCGTGCAGCAGCTGCAGCACCCGCAGGCCGGAGCGGCCGTCGGTGAGCGGGGCGCGGCCCTCGGTGATGGCCGCGGCGAACTCGCCCATCACGTTGCGCAGGGCCTCCTGCTCGACCAGCGCCGGGGCGACCATGTCGCCGACCCGGTACGAGATCAGGGCCCGGTGCCGGATGGCGTCGGTCAGCTCGTCGGGCGGGGTGAGGTCGACGCCGCGGTCGTGGATCGCCAGCCGGGCCTGCGGGTTGAGGTCGTCCCAGACCAGGGTGCGGCGGGAGCCGCCGATCAGGGTGGTCCTGACCTTCGTCGGGGAGAGCCAGTTGACGTGGCAGTGCGCCAGCGCGCCGTTGCTGAGCCGGACCGTCAGGTACGCGACGCAGGCCCGGCCGGCCCCGATCGGGTCGGCGCCCTGGGCGCTCACCCCGACCGGCTCGACGCCGGGCGGCAGCACGAAGTCGAGGATCGACAGGTCGTGCGGGGCGAGGTCCCACAGCACGTCCACGTCGGGCTGGACCAGCCCGAGGTTGATCCGCACCGAGTCGAAGAACTGGATGTCGCCGATCTCGCCGCCGTGCACCAGCTCCCGGATCCGCCGCACCACCGGGGTGTAGCAGAAGGTGTGGTCGCACATCAGGACCAGCCCGCGCTCCTCGGCGAGCGCGACCAGTTCGGCGGCGTCCGCCACCGTGGTGGTGATCGGCTTCTCCACCAGGACGTGCTTGCCGGCCTCCAGGGCCGCCCTGACCAGCTTGTAGTGCGCCGCGGCCGGGGTGGCGATCGCCACCGCCCTGACCCGCTCGTCGGCCAGCACCTCGTCGAAGGAGGTGGTGGTGTCGACCGTGCTGTACTCGCCGAGCACCCGCCGGGAGCGCTCCTCGTCCAGGTCGCACAGCCAGTGCAGCCGCAGCCCGGCCGTCTGCTGCGCGTTGCGGACCAGGTTCGGCCCCCAGTACCCGGCGCCGACCACCGCCAGGCCGATCCGCTCGACCGGCTGCGGCTCCGCCACACCCGGGGTCGGCACATGCTCGCCAGGCGCCTCGTGCGCCACGTCCTTGGACCCGCTCGCCACCGCAAGACCCCCCTTGCCACGGCCCCGGAAGCGCCCTCGCCCCGGCTGCCTCTGCCTGCCCCGCGCGGCCCGGGCACAGGCCGCTCTCCCCACGGCCCGACCCCTCTGACCTCGCAGTGGAACGGTACCGGGCACGGCAGTCGGAAATGGGCCGAATCCGGAAACCCGGCGCGGCCGCGGGACGGCGCGGCAGCCTGGAGCACACGCTCCGTACACCGCCGCCGACCGGCGGCGCAGCACCCGCCGCCGGACCCCGGGGCGCCGGGTGTCGGAGGGGTTTGGCAGGCTGTTCCCACCATCCGCGCGCGGGCGCCGTGCGACCCTGGTGGTCACCGTCCGTCAGCAGACCCCCGGCAGCGGAGAACTGCCGGTGCGCCGAGCACAGCCGAGGAGCAGCCATGGAACACCCGGAGCCCGAGAGCGGCACGCCGGCGCCGGTGCTGCGCCACCACCGGGACAGCCTGCTGCCGGCCGTCGCCGCCGCGCTGTCGCTGCGCGACGGTACGGTGCACACGCTGGCCGGCGACAAGGGCGGCCGCGCGCCGCTGCTGCACCCGCTGGTCGCCGAGTTCCTGGCCGCGCTGCCGCTGGAGCACCGCGAGCGGTTCCTCGGGCACTGCCCGGAGCCGGCGCTGCTCTCGCAGTTCCTCGCGGGCGTGGACGCCGGCCGCTCCAAGCGGGCCGCCCGCAAGCCGCTCGCCCTGGCGGAGGCCCGGAAGGCGCTCAAGGGTGCCAGGCTGACCACGGTGCGGATCCGCGAGGAGGGCGATCCCGCGCACGGGACGCACGCGCCGCCGTGCCGTTCCTGCGTCCCGTTGCTGGAACATCTGAACGTCACGAGCGTCGCCGTCGGGCCCACCCCCCGCTGAGCCGCGCCCCTCCTGTCCCCCAGTCACCGGAGCACACCCTGAACCCGACCGCCCTGCGCACCCAGCCCCGCTTCCCCGCCGACGTCGCCGCCGCCCTCAAGCAGGCCGGCTGGCACCCCGGCCGCTGGGAGATCCGCCAGGCCGAGGAGTGGGCCGACGAGCTGGCCGCCCACGACCGGCCGCCGCAGGCCGGGCACGCCGTCTTCCCGGCCGCCGTCGAGGCCTGGGCCGAGTTCGGCGGGCTGTCCTTCGACCTGTCCGGAGCCGGCCGGGTGCAGGCCAGGACCCCCTTCCGGCTGGACCCGCGGTGCGGGCTGCACCAGCCCAGGACGCTGGCCGACCTCGGCCGGGCGCTGGGGACCAGGCTCGCCCCGCTCGGCGAGGAGGCGTACGGCCGGGCGCTGCTGGCCATCGACGAGGCCGGCCGGGTCTACAGCCTGGACCACGCCGGCGAGTGGTTCCTCGGCCGGTCCGTTGACGCGGCGGTCGGCACCCTGGTCCTGGGCCTGCGCCAGGAGCGCCTGCGGACGGCGGACTGACGCGCCGTCCGGGTCGGATCGGGTCGCGGCCGGGCCCGCCGTCCGGGCGCGCGACGGAGCCCCGCGCGCCCCCCGGTGTCCCGATTCCCGCCGATTCCCTCCCGCCGGATGGCCGTTGCCGCCACACTGTGCCGCAGCTTGTGTGGAGCTTGTGAGGGGACCACCGGGAGGAATCGCGATGAGCGCACCGACGGCCGCCGCGACCAGGACGGCGGCGCCGCCCGCACCCCGGCCGGAGCGGCAACCACTGTTCGACAACGCCAAGTTCGCCGCGGTCGCGCTGGTGGTCTGTGCGCACACCTGGATGCCGTTGCTGGCCGCCGACCGGACGGTCGCCGCCGCGGTGCTCACCATCGCGGCCTTCTCGATGCCGGTCTTCATCACCCTGTGCGGCTACTTCGCCCGCCCGAGACCCGGCCGGCCGCCGGTGGACGGCGGCCGGCTGATCTCCCAACTGGCCGTCCCCTACCTGGTCTTCCAGGTGCTCTACAACCTGGTCGGGATGGCGCTGGAGCGGCGGCTCGCGCCGATCGCGCTGCTGGAGCCGCGCTGGCTGACCTGGTTCCTGCTCTCGCTGCTGCTCTGGCGCCTCAGCGTGCCGCTGTGGACGGCGCTGCGCCACCCGCTGCCGGTGGCGGTGCTGGTCGCGGCCGGCTCCGGCGCGATGGCCGCCTTCCCTGAGGAGCTGGCGCTCGGCCGCACCCTGGGCTTCCTGCCGTGGTTCGTGCTCGGCCTGGTGCTGCGGCCCGGGCACCTCGCCGTGCTGCGCCGCCGGCCGGTGCGCCGCGCGGCGCCGTACGCGCTGGCGGCGGTGTTCGCCACGGTCTGGCTGGCCGCGCCGAAGCTGCTGAACCCGGGCTGGGTGGAGTACACCGGGAGCGCCGCCGAACTGCACGTCGGCTACCCGCTCTGGGTGGCCGTGCGGTGCGCGCTGGGCGGGCTGTCGCTGGTGGCCGGCGCCGCGTTCCTGGCGCTGCTGCCCGAGCGCCGCACCCGGTGGACGGCGCTGGGCGGCGCCTCGCTGTACGTCTACCTGCTGCACGGGCTGCCGCTCAAACTGGTGCAGGCCTCCGGGATCTACCACGCCCGGGCGCTGCACCACTGGTACACCGCGCTGCCGCTGCTCGGGGCCTGCGCGCTCACCCTGGCGGTACTGCTGGCCACCGGCGCGTCGGTGCGGTTCTTCGGGCCGCTGGTGCAGCCGCGGCTCGGGTGGCTGCTGCGGCCGACCGGGACGGTCCCGGGCGGGCCGGTGCCCGCCGGGCCGGGCTCAGGCCAGCCGGTCGGCGCGGACGGCCAGGCGTGAGGGCAGCACCGCCTCGACGCGGAAGCCGCCGTCCTCGGCCGGGCCCGCGCTGAAGCTGCCACCGAGCGCGACCACCCGCTCGCGCATGCCGAGCAGGCCGTTGCCGCCGCTGGGCAGCGCGACCTTGGCGCCGTCGCCGTCGGCCGGGGCGTTGACCACCGCGACCCGCACGCCGTTCGGCCGGTAGGCGAGCTGCACGGTCACCCGGGCGCCGCCGGCGTGCTTGTGCGCATTGGTCAGCCCCTCCTGCACCAGCCGGTACGCGGTCCGCTCGGCCTGTCCGGTGTACGGGCAGCTGTCGCCGCTGACCGTCAGGCTGACCAGCATCCCGGCGGCCCGGGACTGGTCCACCAGCCGGGGCAGCCCGGCCAGGCTGTCCGGGCGGTCGGCCTGCGCGGCGGCCGGCTCGGCCATCCGCAGCACGCCGAGGATCTCGCGCAGCTCGTCCAGCGCCTGCCGGCCCACCTCACCCATCAGCTTCGCGCTCTGCTGGGCCCGTTCGGGGTCGCGCGGGATGGTCCGCTCGAGGGCGGCGGCGTGCACCACCATCAGGCTGACCCGGTGGGCCACCACGTCGTGCATCTCGCGGGCGATCCGGGTGCGCTCCTCCAGCCGGGCCCGCCGGGCGCGTTCCCTGGCCTGCTCGGCCAGCAGGTCGAGTTCGGCCTCCAGGCCGTGGGCCCGGTCCTTGAGCGACTCCACCAGCCGGCGCCGGGCACCCACGTACAGGCCGGTGACCACCGGCGGGACGGTCAGCCCGACCGCCACCAGCGCGGCCAGCAGCACGAAGACCCAGGCGGGCGGAAGCGGGGCGGCCGGGTCGGCCTGCTCCCCCGGCGCGAAGATCGCGAACAGCACCATGCCGAAGGTCTCCACCAGCGCCAGCGCGGACAGCGCCACCACCCGGCGCCGCCGCGACGGCCACTCCCAGGTGGCGGCCAGCGTGTAGAGCGAGACGACCAGCAGGATCATCCCGAACAGACCCGGCACGAACACCAGCGCCACCAGCACCGGCACCGCCGGCCAGCGGCGGCGCACCACCAGGGTCGCCCCCGCCAGCGCCCCGGGGACCGCGGCGGCCACCGCGATCCCGGTCCCCAGGTGCAGGCGGTCCTGCACCACCCCGTACGCGCCGAAGGCGCACTCGAGTCCGGCCAGTGCGGCCAGCACGATGTCCAGCAGCGCGCTGCGGCGCCGATCCCACCACCACAGCGGGTGGGCCGGGCCGCCCCCGTCAGGCGACTTGCTCATGGGGGACAGCCTACGGGCGGCGCCCGGCCCGCCCCCAGGCAGTTCCCGGACGCGGCCCGCCACGGCCCCGCGGCACGCCCCGGTGTCCGGCATCCGGCCACTTCTCGGACGCGGCATCCGCTCCCACCTATGCTGGTCCGCGACGGACAGCGCGGTCCGCACCCCTCTCCCGGCACACCGGCGGCGCACCCCCGGCGGCCGGCCCGCGGGAGGGAGAGCCGTTGCCCGAACCCCACCACCACAGGGAGCCAGCCGTGACCGCTCCGGTCCCCACCTCGGCCGACAGCCCGTCCCCGCTCGGACACGACCCGGTCGCGGCCAACGCCGCGCTCCGCGCCGACATCCGCCGCCTCGGCGACCTGCTCGGCGAGACCCTGGTCCGGCAGGAGGGCCCCGAACTGCTCGGCCTGGTCGAGCAGGTCAGACTGCTCAGCCGCACCGACGGCGAGGCCACCGCGCAGCTGCTCGCCGAGATCGACCTGGAGACCGCCGGCAAGCTGGTCCGGGCCTTCTCCACCTACTTCCACCTGGCGAACGTCACCGAGCAGGTGCACCGCGGCCGCGAGTTCGCCACCCGCCGGGCCCGCGAGGGCTCGCTGCTGGCGCAGACCGCCGACCAGCTCGCCGACGCCGACCCCAAGCACCTCCAGGACACCCTGGCGCACCTGGCGGTCCGTCCGGTCTTCACCGCGCACCCGACCGAGGCCGCCCGCCGCAGCGTGCTCAACAAGCTCCGCCGGGTCGGCGAGCTGCTGGAGCGGATCCACCGCGAGCACGTCGCCTCCGGCCTGTCCACCTCCGACCCGG
>NZ_JBEZIR010000153.1:0-18566 GCF_040651175.1 Kitasatospora sp. NPDC048540 | reverse complement strand
GAGGACCCGGGAGGCGGCGGCGGGGTTCGACGGTCCGCGCTGGGTGGCGGCTTCGGTGGGCCCGTACGGGGCGGTGCTGGCGGACGGGCGAGATCGGTCCGGCCGCCGCCCCTCGCCGGTGTCAGACGCCGCCGTACGGCTCCGCCATCGCCACCGCGATCTTCCGCGGGCCGGTGAACGGCTCGCGGGCGTGCGTGGAGAGCATGTTGTCGATCACCAGCACGTCGTGGCGGCGGTAGTCGAAGCGGACCGAGGTGGCCCGGTAGCACTCCCGCAGGTGGTCCAGGACGTCGTCCGGGATCGGCTCGCCGTCGCCGTAGTAGGTGTTGCTGGGCAGGTCCTCCGGCTTGCACATGGCCTGCAGTCCGAGCCTCAACTCCTCCGGCAGCGTGCTGACGTGGAAGAACGTGGCGTGGTTGAACCAGACCTGGTCACCGGTGACCGGGTGCTTGTGGACGGCGTCGCGCACCGCCCTGGTGCGCAGCCGGTCCGACCCGATCCAGGTGGTCTCGATGCCCTGGCCGGCGCAGTGCCGCTCCACCTCCTCGCGGTCGTCGGTGTTGAACACCTCCGTCCACGGGAGCCCGAGACCGCCACCGTAGTTGCGCACCACCGACCACCTGCGGCGCTCGAACTCCTCGCGCACCGCGGGGTCGATCGCCCGGTACAGCGCGCGGGTGGAGGAGAGCGGGGTGGCGCCGAGGGTGAGCGGCGGCTCGATGCAGTAGAAGTAGAGGACCAGCGGCCAGACGGCCTGGTAGGAGTTCTCGTTGTGGGCGAAGATCTCCTCCTGCGGCGGGTACTCGGTCGAGGTGTAGACGTTGCCCTTGATGGACTGCCGGGGCGAGGAGCGTTCGGCGTACGTCAGGGGCTCGCCGGACAGCTCGCGCACCACCGCGTCGAAGCCGTCCACGCCGTCCACCGCGAAGTCGCGGAACAGCAGGGCGCCGTGGGTGCGCAGCTGCTCGCGCAGCTCCTCGCGGTGGTGCCGGATGTGCTCGACCAGCCGGTGGTCGCCGCCGTCGACGGTGAGGGGCAGCTGAGGCTCGGTCACACGGATACTCCGTTCGTCAGATCCTGGGTGCGGCCGCCGTGCGCCGTCGCGGGCGTGCGCCGGGGCGCGGGCCGGAATGCCCGGCCGGGCGGGCGCTGGGGCGGAGCCGGTCGCCGGCGGCCCGGGCCGGGGGATTTTCCCGGCGGTGGCCGACAATTGCGGGGCGACGGCGGTGCGTTGTCCGGGTGGGCGGGCCACCGGGGTGCCAGCACACTATCGCCGGGGGATAGCACGGACAAGGCGAGTGCGTCACGGATCTCCTTTCCGGTGGCGGGAATTGACGCCCCGGGCCGGTCACCTGGGGGTGTCCGTCCGGGGTTGATTGTCGAGTACATGACCTAACATGCCTGGTCGGGCCGGGTTGCCTCGGGGTTGTCAGTTGCCAGGCTCTGGCAACTGACAACCCCTTGAGCGCTATTGATCAAACCGGCCATGATGGCGATGTCCGAAACGGGGGCCGTGCTTCCCCTCAGCGCCGAACGGCGCCAGGAAGCCCGCGGAGCGCATTCCGCCGGCCCCGACCCGGCTACCGGAAGGTAGTTGAACGGCATATTTCCGGCTGCGCCGCGCAGGCCGGTGATTTTCCGTCATCTCCTGTTCCGGTGAACTCCCGTAAATCCTCCAGTGAATGAATTCGGCATGCCCGAAAGCCGAACAGAGGAGTGCAGATGAGCGACGACCAGAACGACGGCCGGCAGTACCTCGTGGTCCTCAACGACGAGGAGCAGTACTCGGTCTGGGCGGTCGGCCGGGACGTCCCGGCGGGCTGGCGCACCGAGGGCACCCAGGGCACCAAGGACGAGTGCCTGGCCCGGATCTCCGAGGTGTGGACCGACATGCGGCCGCTGAGCCTGCGGCAGCGGATGGACCAGGGCGCCGACGCCTGACCACCGGGCCCCGCCGCGGGCCCGCCCACCGACCACCCACCACCGAAGGGCAGACCGTGCAGACAATCCCGCCGCCCGGCACCGGGCAGGACGGCACGGCCCAGGCCGCGCCACCGCGGCCGGCCGGGGCACCTGGCGACCCGGCCCCCGGCGGGCTGCTGCACGAGCTGGTCGCGGCCCGTGCGGCCCTGACCCCGCACGCGCCCGCGGTCGCCGCCGGCGGCCACGGGCTGAGCTACGCCGAACTCAACGAGCGGGCCAACCGGCTCGCCCACCACCTGCGCGACCTCGGCGCCGGCCCCGACCGGTTGGTCGGCGTCTGCCTGCACCGCGGCACGGACCTGGCGGTGGCGCTGCTCGCGGTCTGGAAGGCGGGCTCCGCGTACGTCCCGTTCGACCCGGGCCACCCCAAGGACCGCGTCGACTGGGTGCTCGGCGACACCGGCGCCCGCATCGTGGTCACCGAGCAGGCCCTGGCCCCGCTGGTCCGCGCCGACGGCGTCCACCTGGTCACCCTCGACACCGCCGGCCCCGAACTGGCCACCCGGCCCGCCACCGACCCGGTCACCGGAGTCACCGCGGACCACCTCGCGTACGTCATCCACACCTCCGGCTCCACCGGGCGCCCCAAAGGCGTCGCGGTCAGCCACCGCGGCATCGCCAACCGGGTCGCCTGGACCGTGCACACCCACGGCCTCGGCCCCGCCGACCGGGTGCTGCAGAAGACCTCGCTCAGCTTCGACGCGGCCGGCTGGGAGTTCTTCGGCCCGCTGAGCAGCGGCGGCACCGTGGTGATGGCCCCCGTCGGGGTCGAACGCGACCCCGCCGAGATGGTCCGCACCGTCGCCCGGGAGCGGATCAGCGTGCTCCAGCTGGTGCCCTCGGTGCTGCGGCTGCTGGTCGACGAACCCGGCTGGGCCGACTGCACCGCCATCCGGCTGGTCTTCTCGGCCGGCGAACCGCTGCACGCCGAGCTCTGCCAGCGCCTGCTGGCCCGCGCCGACGTCCAGATCTGGAACACCTACGGCCCCACCGAGTGCTCCATCGACGTCACCGCCCAGCACGTCGACCCGCAGCAGCTCACCGGCCCGATCCTGATCGGCCGCCCGATCACCGGCATCCGGCTGCTGGTGCTGGACGGGAACGGCGCCCTCGCCCCGCTCGGCATCCCCGGCGAACTGCACGTCGGCGGCGCCGGCGTGGCCCGCGGCTACGTCAACCGCCCGGACCTGACCGCCGACCGCTTCGTGCCCGACCCGTACGGCCCGCCCGGCGCCCGCCTGTACCGCACCGGCGACCAGGTCCGCTGGCGCGCCGACGGCACGCTCGAGTACCTCGGCCGCCTCGACGGGCAGGTCAAGGTCAACGGCGTCCGGATCGAACCCGGCGAGATCGAGACCGTGCTGGCCGCCCACCCCCGGGTGAGCGCCGCCGCCGTCCTCGCCGTCACCGGCGCCGCCGGTGTCGGCCGGATCGCCGCCTACCTCACCGTCCGCGGCGAGGTCGGCCACGAGGAGCTGCGCGCCCACTGCCGCGAGCGGCTGCCCGAGTACCTGGTGCCCGCCGTCTTCACCGTGCTCGACGCGTTCCCGCTGACCACCAGCGGCAAGCTCGACCGCAAGGCGCTGCCCGCCCCCGGCGAGCGGCCCGCCGGCACCGGCGGGCGGGTGCCGCCGCGCACCCCCACCGAACGCACCGTCGCTGCGATCTGGGCCGACCTGCTGGACACCCCCGACATCGCGGCCGACGACGACTTCTTCCGGCTCGGCGGCTACTCCCTGCTGCTCGGCCGGCTCGCCCAGCGGCTGCGCGCCGCCACCGGCCGCGAACTCGCCCTCGCGGACCTGTTCACCGCCTCCACCGTCCGCGACCAGGCCCGGCTGCTGGAACGCGCCGAGGCCGCGGGCGCCGAGATCACCAAGGTCGACCGCTCGGTGCCGCTGCCGCTGTCGGCCGGCCAGCAGCGGATGTGGTTCCTCGACCAGCTCGCCCCCGGCAGCGCCGAGTACGTGATCCCGCTGTTCCTGCGGCTCCCGGACGACACCGACCCCGCCGTGCTCGGCCGCGCCCTCACCGCGCTGGCCGCCCGGCACGAGGCACTGCGCACCCGCTACCCGCTGGCCGACGGCCGGCCCGTCCAGCAGGTCGACCAGCCCGGCGCCGTCGAGCTCGCCGTCACCGACGCCGACGGACCCGCGCTGGTCGACCGCGTCACCGCGGAGATCGCCCGCGGGTTCGGCCTCGCCGACGGCCCGCTCTGGCGCGCCCTGCTCGCCCGCCGCACCGACGGCTCCGCACTGCTGCTGCTGACGGTCCACCACATCGCCTGCGACGGCTGGTCGACGGTCCTGCTCAAGCGGGAGCTGCGGGAGCTGTACGCCGCCCTCGCCGACGGCCGCGAACCGGACCTGGCGCCGCTGCCGATCGGCTACCCGGACTTCGCCGTCTGGCAGCGCGAGCACTGGCTCACCGAGCAGCTGCGCCACGACCAGCTCGCCCACTGGCGCGAGGCGCTGGCCGGCCTGCCCACCCTGCCGCTGCCCACCGACCGCCCCCGCCCCGCCCACCGCGAGGCGCACGGCGCGGTCCGTGCCGTGCACATCCCCGCCGCCACCGCGCAGGCGCTGACCGAGCTCGGCCGCAGCCGCGGCGCCACGCCGTTCATGACCCTGCTGACCCTCTGGCAGACCCTGCTCGCCCAGCACAGCGGCCAGTGGGACGTCGCCGTCGGCACCCCGGTGGCCGGCCGGGTCCGGCCGGAGACCCGGGGCCTGGTCGGGCTGTTCCTCAACTCCCTGGTGCTGCGCGGCCGGCTCGCCCCCGAGCTGAGCTTCGAGGCGGCTCTGGACCGGGTCCGGGCCGCCTGCCTGGCCGCCTTCGCCCACCAGGACCTGCCGTTCGAGCAGCTGGTCGAGGACCTCCAGCCGGTCCGCGACCCGTCCCGCACCCCGCTCTACCAGGCCCTGTTCGACCTCCAGGACGAAGGGCTGACCGGCCTGGCCGAGGACGACGGTGCCCTCGCCGAGTTCGGCGGCGCCTGGCGCACCACCCCCACCGACCTCGCCCTGATCATGCACCGGCAGGACGACGGCGGCCTGGCCGGCCTGCTGGAGTACGCCACCGCGCTGTTCGACCCGCAGACCGCCGACGCGCTCGCCGACGGCCTGGCCGCCCTCGCCGCCAAGGCCGTCGCCGACCCGGGCGCAGCCCTGGCCACCCTGGACGTGCGCACCGAGGCCGACCGGCGGCGCGCCGCGCTCGCCTGGAACGCCGCCGCCCCGGCGGTGGACCCCGCGCCGGCCGCGCCCGCCGCGCACCTGGCCCCGCGCAACCCCTTCGAGGAGCGCCTCGCCGGGATCTGGGCCGAGGCGCTGGAGACCGAGGTCGGCGTCCGCGACGACTTCTTCGCGCTCGGCGGCAACTCCCTGCTCGCGGCGACCGTCACCGCCGCCGCCCGGGCCGAACTCGACCTGGACATCCCGGTCCGGGCGCTGTTCGACGGACCCACGGTCGAGCAGTGGGCGCTCGCCCTGGAGGACTTGATCCGGGCGGAGATCGCCCAGCTCAGCGATGAGGACGTCGTGGCCGACACGACCCGTACGAAGGGGCAGCCGGCATGAGTGCTGGAGACACGCAGCAGACCACCCAGGACGCCACCGCCCTGCGCGAGGAGCTGATCCGCCGCCGGATGGCCGGCGGCCGGCCGGCCGGCCCCGCCGCCATCCCCGCGGCGGACCGCACCAGGCCGCTGCCGCTCTCCTTCGGCCAGCGCCAGATGTGGTTCCTGAACCGCCTCGACCCCGACGCCGTCGAGTACCTGGTGCCCCAACTGCTGCGCCTGCGCGGCGACCTGGACCGTGACGCACTCGCCGCCGCGCTCGACGAACTGACCGCCCGGCACGAGATCCTGCGCACCCGGTACGCCGTGGACGGCGAGGAGCCGGTCCAGCTGATCGGACCGGCCACCCCGGGCGTCCTGGCCACCGTCGACCTCACCGGCCGGCCCGCAGCCGACCGCGCCCGCCTCGCCGAGGAGCAGGCCCGCCGGCTCAGCGCCCGGCCCTTCGACCTGGAGCAGGACGCACCCCTGCGCGCCACCCTGTACGTGCTGGCGCCCGACGACCACCTGTTCGCCCTCACCCTGCACCACATCGCCTGCGACGAACGCACGCAGGAACTGCTGATGGCCGAACTCTCCGCGCTGTACGGCGCGTTCCGCGACGGCCTGCCCTCGCCGCTGCCCGCCCCCGGCCTGCAGTACGCCGACTACGCCGCCTGGCAGCGCTCGGAGTTCCGCACCCGGCCCGCCGCCGTCCGGCAGCTCTCCTACTGGAAGCAGCAGCTGAGCGGCGTCGAACCGCTCGCACTGCCCACCGACCGGCTCCGCCCGGCGGTCCGCTCCACCGAGGGCGCCGCGCACCGCTTCACCGTCCCCGCCGCGACCGCCGAGCGGCTGCGCGCGCTGGCCGCCGAGCACCGCACCACCCTGTTCACCGTGCTGCTCGCCGGCTACCAGGCCCAGCTCGCCCGCTGGACCGGCAGCACCGACATCGCGGTGGGCACCGTGGTCTCCGGCCGCACCCGCCCGCAGCTGCGCGACCTGGCCGGCTACGGCATCAACACCCTGGTGCTGCGCACCCGCTGGGACGGCGACCCGGCCTTCGCCGACCTGCTCCCGCTGGCCCGCACCACGGTGCTGGACGCCTTCGACCGCCAGGACACCCCGTTCGCCTCCCTGGTCGACGAACTCCAGCCCGAGCGCGACCTGTCCGTCACCCCGCTGTTCCAGACCGCGTTCACCCTGCACGACCGGCAGGCCGGCGAACTCACCCTCGGCGGCGTCCGCGCCGAGCAGGTCCCGCTGCCCTGGCAGGTCGCCAAGTTCGACCTCGCCCTGCAGGCCGCCGAACTCCCCGACGGCTCCCTCGGCTGCCAGTTCGAGTACGCCACCGGCCTGTTCGACCAGCCGACCGTGCAGCGGCTGGCCGGCCACCTGACCCGCCTGCTCACCGCCGTCGCCGAGCACCCCGAAGCTCCGCTGTCCGCCGTCGACCTGCTCGACGCCGCCGAACTCGCCGTGGTCGACCAGCCGATCCCCGGCGCCCCCAGCGCGTGGGACGGCCGCTGCGCCCATCAGGTCTTCGAGGAGCAGGCCGCCCGCACCCCCGACGCGGTCGCCGTCAGCCACCCCGGCGGCTCGCTCACCTACCGCGAGCTCAACGGCCGCGCCAACCGCCTGGCCCGCCGCCTGCGCGCCCTCGGCGTCGGCGCCGAATCGCTGGTCGGCGTCTGCCTGGAACGCGGCCCGGACCTGGTGGTCACCCTGATCGCGGTCCTCAAGTCCGGCGGCGCCTACGTGCCGCTCGACCCGGCCTACCCGTCCGACCGGCTCGCCTACATGGCCGCCGACGCGGCCCTGACCTGCGTGGTCACCGAGACCGCGCACGCCGCGCTGGTCGCCTCCGTGCACGACGGCCCGGCCCTGGTCCTCGAGGACCTCGCCGCCGAACCGGCCGCCGAGAGCGCCGAGGACCTGCCGTCGCTCGCCGGGCCCGACAACGCCGTCTACGTCATCTACACCTCCGGATCCACCGGCCGCCCCAAGGGCGTGGTGCTCTCCCACCGCGCGGTGCTGCGGCTGTTCAGCGCCGCCGCCGGCCTGTACGGCTTCGGCAGCGACGACGTCTGGTCACTGTTCCACTCCTACGCCTTCGACGTGTCCGTCTGGGAGCTGTGGGGCGCCCTGCTGTTCGGCGGCCGCCTCGCCGTGGTCCCCTTCGACGTCGCCCGCTCGCCCGAGGAGCTGCTCGACCTGCTGGTCGCCGAGCGCGTCACCGTGCTCAGCCAGACCCCGTCCGCGTTCCGCTCGCTGGTCACCCTGGCCGGCGCCGGCGACCCGCGGATCGACCGGCTCGCCCTGCGCCACGTGGTCTTCGGCGGCGAGAAGCTGGAGATCGGCGACCTGCGGCCGTGGACCGACCGGCTCGGCCCGGACACCCCCGCGCTGATCAACATGTACGGCATCACAGAGACCACCGTGCACACCACCTTCCACCGCCTCACCGGCACCGACCTCGCCGCGCCCGCGGTCAGCCCGATCGGCCGCCCGCTGCCCGACCTCGGTGTCCACCTGCTCGACGAGCACGGCCGGCTGGTGCCGGTCGGAGTCGTCGGCGAGATCCACGTCAGCGGCCCCGGAGTCGCCCGCGGCTACCTCAACCGGCCCGACCTCACCGCCGAGCGCTTCGTCCCCAACCCGTTCGGCGCGCCCGGCTCCCGGCTGTACCGCTCCGGCGACCTGGCCCGCCGCCGCGCCGACGGCTCCCTGGAGTCGGTCGGCCGGGCCGACGACCAGGTGAAGATCCGCGGCTACCGGATCGAACTCGGCGAGATCCAGGCCGCCGTCGCCGCCCACCCGGGGGTGCGCGAGGCCGTCGTCATCGCCCGCGAGGACAGCCCGGGCCGCAAGGAACTGGTCGCCTACTGGACCGCCGAACCCGACGGCGGACCCACCGCCGCCGACCTGCGGACCCTGCTCGGCCAGAGCCTCCCCGGCTACATGGTCCCGGCCGCCTTCGTCCGGCTCGACGCCTTCCCGCTCACCGGCAACGGCAAGACCGACCGGCGCGCCCTGCCCGCCCCCGAGCGCTCCGGCGCCGGCCAGGACGAGGCCTTCACCGCGCCGCGGACCGTCACCGAGCAGCGGATCGCCGAGGTCTGGTGCCAGGCGCTGGGCCTGGAGCGGGTCAGCGTCGACGCCACCTTCTTCGACCTCGGCGGCGACTCCATCCGCGCCGTCTCCCTGGTCGGCGTCCTGCGCGAGGCCGACTACGACGTCACCGTCCGCGACGTCTTCGAGCACCGCACGGTCGCCGCCCTCGCCCAGTACCTCGGCAACCGGCAGGCCCCGCCCGCGCCGACCCCGGCCGTGGCACCCTTCCAGCTGATCGACCCGGCCGTCCGCGCCGCCCTGCCCGCCGGGATCACCGACGCCTACCCGCTCTCCCAGGTCCAGCTCGGCATGGTCGCCGAACTCCTGACCGGCGGCAGCACCAACACGTACCACAACGTCACCGCCTTCCGGGTCCGCGACGACCGGCCCTTCGACCCGGACGCGCTGCGCCGGGCCGTGCACCAGGTGGTCGCCCGCCACGAGGTGCTGCGCACCTCCTTCGAGCTCACCGCGTACGGCACCCCGCTGCAGCTGGTGCACGGCGAGGTCGAACCGCAGGTCGCCGTCCACGACCTGCGCGCCCTCGACGAGGCCGGACAGGAGGCCGCCGTCCGGGAGTTCACCGCCGCCGAGCGCGCCAACCCGTTCGACCTCGACGTGCCGCCGCTGATCCGGGTCACCGCCCACCTCGCCGCCGGGAACAGCTGGTGGATCTCCATCACCGAGTGCCACCCGGTCCTGGAGGGCTGGAGCTACCACTCCCTGCTGATGGAGACCCTGGAGACGTTCCGCGCGCTGCGGGCCGGCCGGACGCCGCTGGTGCCCGAGACCCCGTCCGTGCGCTTCGCCGACTTCATCGCCGCCGAACTCGACGCCGTCGCCTCCGCCGAGGACCGCGCCTTCTGGCAGGGCGTGCTCGACGAGCACCCGCCGTTCGCGCTGCCGGCCGGCTGGGGCGCGGACCCCGGACAGCCGCGCGAGTACTACCGCGTCCAGGTTCCCTACCAGGACCTGGAACCGCAGCTGCGGCTGCTCGCCGTCGGCTCCCGCGCCTCCCTGAAGAACGTCCTGGTGGCGGCGCACCTCAAGGTGCTCGGCCTGCTCACCGAGGAGGCGACCTTCTGCACCGGCCTGGTCTGCGACGGCCGCCCCGAGGCCGTCGGCGCCGACCGGGTGTACGGCATGTACCTCAACACCCTGCCGTTCCCGGCCCGCCGCACCGCCGCCACCTGGCGGGAGTCGGTCCAGCAGGTGCTCGCCGACGAGATCGCGATGTGGCCGCGCCGCCGCTTCCCGATGCCGGTCATCCAGCGCGAACTCGGCGACGGCGGACGCCTGATCGACGTGATGTTCAACCACCAGGACTTCCACCAGGTCGACCTCGGCCAGATCGACGCCGAGAGCGTCATCGACGAGGGCCACACCGAGTTCGGACTGACCGTCACCACCCTCGGCGGCTGCTTCACCCTGGCCAGCGACACCCACACCCTCACCCGCGCCCACACCGAACGGATCGGCGCCCTCTACCGCGCCGTCGTCGAGGCGATGGCCGCCGACCCCGACGGCGACGCCACGGCCGCGTTCCTGCCGCCCGGCGAGCTGGAGATCGTCGACCGGCCGGTCGCCGCCACCCCGGCCCGCCACGAAGGCCTGTGCGTGCACGAGGTGTTCGAGCGGCAGGCCGCCCTGGCGCCGGAGAAGACGGCCGTCACCCACCAGGGCGTGCCGCTCGGCTACGGCGAGCTGAACCGCCGCGCGAACCGCCTGGCCCGGCGCCTGCGCGAGCTCGGGATCGGCCCCGAGTCGCTGGTCGGCGTCTGCCTGGAGCGCGGCGCGGACCTGGTGGTCACCCTGCTCGCCGTCCTCAAGGCCGGCGGCGCCTACGTCCCGCTGGACCCGGCCTACCCGGCGGACCGGCTGGCGTACATGGCCTCCGACGCCGCACTGGCCTGCGTGGTCACCGAGGAGCGGCACACCGCGCTGGTGGGTTCGGTGTTCCAGGGACCGGTGCTGGTCGCCCAGGAGCTGGCGCACGGCCTGGCCGCGCTGCCCGACCACGACCTGCCGCCCCTCGCCGGGCCCGACAACGCCGTCTACGTCATCTACACCTCCGGCTCGACCGGCCGCCCCAAGGGCGTCACGCTGTCGCACCGCAACGTGGTCGGCCTGTTCTCGGCGACCGAGGACCTGTTCGCGTTCTCCGCCGACGACGTCTGGTCGCTGTTCCACTCCTACGCCTTCGACTTCTCGGTCTGGGAGCTGTGGGGCGCCCTGCTCTTCGGCGGCCGGGTGGTGGTGGTGCCGTTCGACACCGCGCGCTCACCGGAGGACTTCCTGGACCTGCTGGTCGCCGAACGGGTGACCATGCTGAGCCAGACGCCGTCGGCGTTCCGCTCGCTGGTCGGCCTGGCCGGCGCCGGAGACCCGCGGATCGCCGAACTCGCCCTGCGCGCCGTGGTGTTCGGCGGCGAGAAGCTCGAACTCGGCGAACTGCGCCCGTGGACCGAGCGGCTCGGCCCGGACGCCCCCGCGCTGATCAACATGTACGGCATCACCGAGACCACCGTCCACGTCACCCACCACCGGGTCACCGCCGACGACCTCACCGACCCCGCCGTCAGCCCCGCCGGCCACCCCCTGCCCGACCTCGGCGTGCACCTGCTGGACCCGAACGGCCGGCTGGTGCCGGTCGGGGTGGTCGGCGAGATCCACGTCAGCGGCCGGGGCGTCGCCCGCGGCTACCTCAACCGGCCCGGCCTGACCGCAGAGCGTTTCGTGCCCAACCCGTTCGGCGCGCCCGGCTCCCGGCTGTACCGCTCCGGCGACCTGGCCCGCCGCCGCGCCGACGGCACCCTGGAGTTCGTCGGCCGGGCCGACGACCAGGTGAAGATCCGCGGCTACCGGATCGAACTCGGCGAGATCCAGGCCGCCGTCGCCGCCCACCCGGGCGTCCGGGAGACCGTGGTCGTCGTCCGCGAGGACACCCCCGGCCAGAAGGAACTGGTGGCCTACTGGACCGCCGAACCCGGCCACCCGGCCACCGGCGCCGACCTGCGGGCCCACCTCGCCACCACGCTCGCGCCGTACATGGTCCCCTCGGCCTTCGTCGAACTGCCCGCCATCCCGCTCACCTCCACCGCCAAGCTCGACCGGCGCGCCCTGCCCGCCCCCGAGCGCACCGCGATGGCCGGCGCCCACGCCGCCGTCGCACCGCGCACCGAGACCGAGGCCAGGCTCGCGGCCGTCTGGAGCGAGGTCCTCGGCCGGGACGGCATCGGCGTCGAGGACGCCTTCTTCGACCTCGGCGGCGACTCGATCCGGGTCCTCGCCCTGATCGGCGCCCTGCGCACGGCCGGCTTCCAGGTCACCGCCGGCGAGGTCTACCAGCACGCCACCGTCGCCGCCCTGGCCGCCCTGCTCGCCTCCCGCGCCCCGGCCGCCGCCGACGCGACGCCCGAACCGGTCCGCCCGTTCGCGCTGATCACGGAGACCGACCGGGCCGCCCTGCCCGCCGACGCCACCGACGCCTACCCGCTCGGCGAACTGCAGCTCGGCATGCTGGTCGAGATGCTCGCCGACCGCGAGCGCAACCGCTACCACAACGTCACCTGCTTCCGGATCGACGACGACCGGCCGTTCGACGACACCGCGCTCGCCGCCGCCGTCGCCCTGCTGACCGACCGGCACGAGATCCTGCGCACCTCCGTGGACATCTCCCGCTACTCCGTCCCGCTGCAGATCGTCCACCGCACCGCCGAGGTCCCCTACCGCAGCTGGGACCTCACCGGCGCCGACCCGCAGGCCCAGCGGGACGCCCTGCGGGCCTTCGTCGCCACCGAGCGGACCGCCCTGTTCGCCGCCGACGACCTCCCGCTGCTGCGGGTCTTCGCCCACGCCGCCGACGACGGCTGGTGGCTGACCGTCACCGAGTCGCACGTCATCCTGGAGGGCTGGAGCCACCACGCCCTGGTGATGGAACTGATCGCCTGCTATCGCAGCCTGCGCGACGGCGAACAGCCGCCCGCCAAGGGCCGCACCGAGGTGCGCTTCGCCGACTTCATCGCCGCCGAACTCGCCGCGCTCGACTCCGCCGAGGACCGCGACTACTGGCAGCGGATCGTCGCCGAACACGCCCCGGTCACCCTGCCCGCGCACTGGCGGGACGCCCCCGGCACCCCGCGCGAGGCGTTCCAGCAGGTGATCCTGCTGGACGACCTGGCCGACGGCCTCGCCGCCGTCGCCACCGCCGCCCAGGCCTCCGTCAAGAGCGTGCTGCTCGCCGCCCACACCAAGGTGATGAGCGGCTTCACCCCGGCCCGGACCTTCTTCACCGGCCTGGTCGGCCACGGCCGCCCCGAGGTGCCCGGCGCCGAGCACGTCTACGGCATGCACCTCAACACCGTGCCGTTCGCCGCCGAGCGCGGCGCCGCCACCTGGCGCGAACTGATCCGGCAGGTCCTGGACCGGGAGGCCGAGATCTGGCCGCACCGCCGCTACCCGCTGCCCGCCATCCAGCGCGACGCCGGCCGCACCGGCCTGATCCAGATCTCCTTCAGCTACCTCGACTTCCACGCCACCGACGAGCACGTCGACGGCGGACTCGGACTCGGCGAGACGCCCAACGAGATCGGCCTCAACGTCATCGCCTCCGGCCGGGGCATCGTGCTCTCCACCGACACCCACACCATCAGCCGGGCCAACGCCGAGCGGCTGGCCGACATGTACCGAGAGGTGCTGCGCGACATGGTCAACAACCTCGACGGGGACGCCCGCACCGGCGCCGCCGCCCAGCCGATCCGCCCGGCGCAGGTCGCCGCCGACGACCGGGCTCCCGCAGCCGCCGACGCCGACGGCACCGGCGCCACCACCATCGGCCTGTTCGAACGCCAGGCCGCCGGCACCCCGGTCGCCACCGCACTGGTCTCCACCGAGGGCAAGCTCTCCTACGCCCGGCTCAACAACCGCGCCAACCAGTTCGCGCACCGGCTGCTCGCACTCGGCGTACGCCCCGAGACCCGGGTCGCCGTCGTCCTGGACCGCGGCCCCGACCTGATCGCCGCCCTGCTCGGCGTCTGGAAGGCCGGCGGTGCCTACGTCCCGCTCGACCCGGCCTTCCCCGACGCCCGGCTGGAGCGGGTGATCCGCGAATCGCACGCCGAGGTGGTCATCACCCACCCCGCCCTGGCCGGCCGGCTCAGCGGCGTCGACCAGGCCAACTGGCTGCTGGTCGACCGCGACGCCCTCGCCGGACAGCCCACCACCGCCCCCGGACTCGACATCGACCCGGACACCCTCGCCTACGTCATCTACACCTCCGGCACCACCGGCCGCCCCAAGGGCGTCGAGGTCACCCACCGCGGCCTCGCCAACTACCTCGCCTGGACCGTCGAGGAGTACGCCTCCCGCGGCACCGGCGGCGCCCCGGTCTTCTCCTCGGTCGCCTTCGACCTGGTGGTGCCCGCCATCTACACCCCGCTGCTGGCCGGCCAGACCGTCCACCTGCTGCCCGCCGACCTGGCACCCGCCGACCTCGGCAAGCACCTCGCCGACGGCGGCCCGTACAGCTTCGTCAAGCTCACCCCCGCCCACCTGGAGGTGCTGCTCCAGCAGCTCTCCGGCGACGAACTCGCCGGCCTGGCCGGCCTGCTGAGCGTCGGCGGCGAACTCTTCCCCGGCCGGCTGGTGAACACCTGGCTCGACCTGGCCGGCGACACCGGCATCCGGTTCGTCAACGAGTACGGCCCGACCGAGATCACCGTCGCCAACTCCGCCTTCGTGGCGACCGGCCCGCAGCCCGGGACCGTCCCGATCGGCCGCCCGATCACCGCCACCACCATGTACGTGCTCGACCGGGACCTGCGGCCCACCCCGGCCGGCGAGCCCGGCGAGATCTACGTCGGCGGCGTCGGCGTCGCCCGCGGCTACACCGACCTGCCCGCCCTCACCGCCGAGCGCTTCCTGCCCGACCCGTACGGCCGCCCCGGCAGCCGGATGTACCGCACCGGCGACCTCGGCACCGTACTGCCCGACGGCGACGTCGACTACCACGGCCGCGCCGACACCCAGGTCAAGCTGCGCGGCTACCGGATCGAGCCCGGCGAGATCGAGGTGGTGCTCGGCGCCCACCCGGCCGTCACCCGGTGCGCGGTGATCGTCCGCGAGGACCGGCCCGGCGACGTGCGCCTGGTCGCCTACGTGGTCCCCGCCCAAGCCGCCGCCGGCTTCGACACCGACGCCGTACGCGACCACCTCGCCGCCCAACTCCCCGACTACATGGTGCCGTCCGCGATCGTCACGCTCGACGCCTTCCCGCTCACCCCGAACGGCAAGCTCGACCGCGGCGCCCTGCCCGAGCCGGTGGCCCCGGCCACCGGCACCACCGGCCGCGCCCCGCGCACCCCGCTGGAGGAGACCCTCGCCGGGCTGTTCGGCGAGCTGCTCGGCGTGGAGGGGGTCTCCATCGACGACAACTTCCTCGACCTCGGCGGCCACTCCCTGCTGGTGATCCGCCTGATCGGCCGGATCCGCGCGCTGCTCGACGCCGAACTCGCCATCGACGTGTTCTTCGCCGACCCCACCGTCGCCGCCATCGCCGAACGCCTCGCCGGCTCCCGCCCCACCGAGACCGGCCCCGCCCGCCCCAAGCTGCGCCGGATGACCCGCCCGGAGGAAACCGCGTGATCCCCCTCTCCTTCGCACAGCAGCGGTTGTGGTTCCTCAACCGCCTTGAGGGCGCCGGTTCCTCGTACAACATCCCGGTGGGGCTGCGGCTGACCGGCGCGGTCGACGTGACCGCGCTCCACGCCGCGCTGCGGGACGTGGTGGGACGGCACGAGAGCCTGCGGACGGTGTTCCCGGACGCGGACGGCGTGCCGTACCAGCGAGTGGTGCCGCTGGCGGAGGTCGGAGAACTGCTGGAGGTGGTCCGCGGCGAGGAGGGACTGGCCGCCGCCGCGGCCCACCCGTTCGACGTGACGGCGGACCTGCCGTTGCGGGCCTGGCTGTTCGAGACCGGCGCCGAGGAGTCGGTGCTGCTGATCGTGCTGCACCACATCGCGGCGGACGGCTGGTCGCTGGCGCCGTTCGCCCGCGACCTGGGCCGGGCGTACACCGCCCGGGCCGCCGGTGAGGCCCCCGGCTGGGGCGAGCTGGAGGTCCAGTACGCGGACTACACCCTCTGGCAGCGCGAGCTGCTCGGCGAGGAGTCCGACCCGCAGAGCCTCATCTCGCACCAACTCGACCACTGGAAGGCCGTCCTGGCCGACCTCCCGGCCGAACTCGCCCTGCCGGCCGACCGGGTCCGCACCGCCGAGCCGGACGGCGCCGGCGGACTGGTCCAGTTCCGCCTCGACGACGCCGTGTTCACGGGCGCCGCCGCGCTCGCCCGGGAGTGCGGGGCGACCGTCTTCATGGTGGTGCAGGCGGCCGTCGCCGCCCTGCTGTCCCGGCTCGGCGCCGGCACCGACATCCCGATCGGCACCCCGGTCGCCGGGCGCACCGACGTCGCCCTGGACGAGCTGGTCGGCTTCTTCGTCAACACCCTGGTGCTGCGCACCGACGTGTCGGGCACCCCGACCTTCCGCGAGCTGGTCGGCCGGGTCCGGGACACCGACCTCGCCGCGTTCGCCCGCCAGGACGTGCCGTTCGAGCGGCTGGTGGAGGTGCTCAACCCGGTCCGGTCGATGAACCGGCACCCGCTGTTCCAGGTGATGCTCACCTTCGACGACGGCGCACCCGCGGCCGGCCTCCAACTGCCCGGGGTCCGGGTGGAGCCGTACGCCGCCGTCGGCGACCGCGCCAAGTTCGACCTGTCCTTCGGCTTCTCCGACCGGGCCGGCGCCGGCCTCGACGGCAGCATCGAGTACTCCGCCGACCTGTTCGACCGGAGCACCGCCGAGGCCGTCCTCGGCCGCTTCCTGCGCCTGCTGGCGGCCGTCGTCGCCGACCCGGACACCCGGGTCTGCGAGGTGGAGCTGCTCGACCCGGCCGAACTCGCGCTGGTGGACCGGCCGATCGCCGCGCCCGCGACGCACGCCCCGGAGCTGCTGCACGAGGTGTTCGAGCGGTGGGCGGCCACGGCACCGGACGCGGTGGCGGTCTCCTTCGAGGGCGGGTCGCTGACCTACCGGGAGCTGAACACCCGGGCCAACGCACTGGCGTGGCACCTGCGCGGGCTCGGTGTGGGCGCCGAGTCGCTGGTGGGCGTCTGCCTGGACCGCGGCCCGGACCTGGTGGTCGCCCTGCTGGCGGTGGTCAAGGCCGGAGGGGCGTACGTCCCGCTGGACCCGGCGTACCCGGCGGAGCGGCTGGCGTTCATGGCCACCGACGCGGAACTCGCGTGCGTGGTGACGCAGCACTCCCACGGCGGCCTGGTGGCGTCGGTGTTCACCGGTGCGGTGGTGGCCCTGGAGGAGCTTCCGGCCGGTCTGCCGACGGGTGACCCGGGCGTGCCGCTGTCGGCGGACGCGGCGGTCTACGTCATCTACACCTCCGGCTCGACCGGGCGCCCCAAGGGCGTCACGCTGTCGCACGCGAGCGTGGTCGGCCTGTTCGCGGCGACCGAGGACCTGTTCGGGTTCTCCGCCGACGACGTCTGGTCGCTGTTCCACTCCTACGCCTTCGACTTCTCGGTCTGGGAGCTGTGGGGAGCGCTGCTGCACGGCGGGCGGGTGGTGGTGGTGCCGTTCGACACCGCACGCTCGCCGGAGGACTTCCTGGACCTGCTGGTCGCCGAGCGGGTGACCATGCTGAGCCAGACGCCGTCGGCGTTCCGCTCGCTGGTCGGCCTGGCCGGCGCCGGGGACCCGCGGATCGGCGAACTCGCGTTGCAGCACGTCGTGTTCGGCGGCGAGAAGCTGGAGTTCGGCGAGCTGCGGCCGTGGGCCGAGCGGCTCGGCCTGGACGCCCCCGCGCTGATCAACATGTACGGCATCACCGAGACCACCGTGCACACCACGTACCACCGCATCACCGAGGCCGACCTGGCCCGGCCGTTCGCCAGCCCGATCGGTGACCCGCTGCCCGACCTCGGCGTCCATCTGCTCGACGCGCACGGCCGGCTGGTGCCGGTCGGTGTGGTCGGCGAGATCCACGTCAGTGGGCGGGGCGTCGCCCGCGGCTACCTCAACCGGCCCGGCCTGACCGCCGAGCGCTTCGTGCCCAACCCGTTCGGCGCGCCCGGCTCCCGGCTGTACCGCTCCGGCGACCTGGCCCGCCGCCTCCCGGACGGCACCCTGGAGTCGGTCGGCCGGGCCGACGACCAGGTGAAGATCCGCGGTTACCGGATCGAACTCGGCGAGATCCAGGCCGCCGTCGCCGCCCACCCGGATGTCCGGGAGGCCGTGGTCGTCGTCCGCGAGGACGCCCCCGGCGACCGCCGCCTGGTGGCGTACGTGGTGAGCGCGCCCGGGCACGCCGTCCCGGCCGGCGACGTGCTGCGCAAGCACGCCGCCCAGGCGCTGCCGGACTACATGGTGCCGTCGGCGTTCGTGCCGCTGGCCGCCCTGCCGCTGACCGGGCAGGGCAAGCTCGACGGCCGCGCCCTGCCGGCCCCCGAGGCCGAATGGGTCTCGGCGGGAGGCCGGGAGCCGCGCTCCGCGGCGGAGCGGGCGCTGTGCGACCTGTTCGCCGAGGTGCTGGGGCTGGAGAGCGTCGGGGTCGACGACGACTTCTTCGCGCTGGGCGGTCACTCGCTGCTGGTCACCAAGCTGGCCAGCCGGGTCCGGGCCGAGCTCGGGGCCGAGCTGGCGATCCGGACGGTCTTCGAGTCACCGAACGTCGCCGTACTCGCCGAGCGGATCGGCGCCGCCGAGGGAGCCCGCAGCGGACTGCGGGGAGGGGAGCGTCCGGCCGTGGTGCCGTTGTCGTTCGCGCAGCAGCGGTTGTGGTTCCTGAACCGGTTCGAGGGGGCGGGGTCGACCTACAACATTCCGGTGGGGTTGCGGCTTTCGGG
>NZ_JBEZIR010000152.1:0-19257 GCF_040651175.1 Kitasatospora sp. NPDC048540 | reverse complement strand
GCCGCGGCGCGCCCCCCCGCCGGCGCCCCACCCCCGCGTTTTTTACAACCCGCGCCCGCGGGGGGGGGGGGGGGGGGGGGGGGCGCCCCGCCCCCCCCCCCCCCCCCGCCGTGGTGTCAGAGCTCGCTGCCGAACTCCGCGTGCAGCCGGTAGCGGCCGTCCAGGCGGCGGACGGTGCCGGCTGTGGGCTGCGGGAAATGGGTGCCCAGGAGCAGGTCCTCGGTGTCCGCCAGGCCGTCGAGCAGCCGGCCGCGGGTGCGGATCGCCTCGGCGGGGTCGATGTCGACGCAGCTGTGCACGTGGGGGTGGGACAGCTGCACGGGGTGGTGGATGCTGTCGCCGGTGATCAGCGCCCGGCGGCCGCTGCCGCGCAACTGGACGGCGACCTGTCCCGGGGTGTGGCCCGGGGCGGGGACCAGCAGGACGCCGGGCGCCACCTCGTGGCCCTGTTCGGGCACGTCCACGACGTCGTACTGCCCGGCGTCGCGCACGGGGTGGACGGAGTCGCGGAACATCTGGGTGCGGGCCTCGTCGAGGTCGGTGGCGGCCCAGTGGTCCCACTCGGTGCGGCTGGTGAGGTAGCGGGCGTTCGGGAAGGTGGGGACCCAGTCCCCGCCGACCAGCCGGGTGTTCCAGCCGACGTGGTCGCTGTGCAGGTGCGTGGTGATCACCAGGTCCACGGACTCGGGCGGGAATCCGGCCGCCGTCAGGCGGTCCAGGAAGTCGGTGCCCAGACCGTTCCAGGCCGGGTTGGCGCGGGTCTTGTCGTTGCCGATGCCGGTGTCCACGATGATCCGCAGCCCGCCGGCCGACACGGCGAAGCTGTGGCTGGCCAGCCGCGGGACCTCGGCGTCGGCGAAGTCCGGGCGCAGCCACGGCACCTCGTCCAGCACCTCCTTGGTGGCGGCCGGCAGCAGCCAGGGCCCGGTCTGACGCGGCAGCTCGATCTCGTCGACGCGGCGTACGGCGATGTCGCCGAGGCTCCAGCCGACGGTGGTGACGGGGGTGCGCTGGCCGGGGGCGGTGTTCATGGGTGGGTCCTCTCGGGTGGGGGGGCTGAGGTGGGCGGGGCGGCCGAGGTGGGTGACCGGCCGGAACGGACCGGCGGGGCCGGTCAGGCGGTGCGGGGCCGACGGCGGGCGGTGCGGGTGAGGCCGGCCAGGGTCAGGGCGATGACCGTGACGGCGTAGAGCGAGACGGCGGTCTGCAGGCCGTACAGGTTGGTCAGCAGTCCGGCGAGGACGGCGGGGATGCTCATGGCCAGGTAGCTGAGGACGTAGTAGGCGGCGAGGGTGCCGGCCCGTTCGGCCGGGGCCGCCGGGGGGAGCAGCAGGCGCAGGGCGGCCTGGGTGACGGCGCCGAAGCCCGCGCCGGCCAGGGCGGTGCCGGCGAACAGGGCGGCGAGGCTGTGCAGGTGCGGACCGCTGAGGGTCAGCAGCGCCCCGGGGATCAGGAGCGCGCTGCCGCCGAGGCTCACCGCGCGGGCGGGCAGCGACCGGGCGGCGTGACCGGCGAGGCCGGCGGCGGCCGTCAGGGTGAAGAAGACCAGACCGCCGGTGGCGTGGGGGGCAGCGGGGGCGATCAGGTGGGCCAGCGAGGGGCCGAGCGAGGAGTAGAAGCCGCCCAGTGCCCAGGCCGCGACGATCCCGGGCGCGGCGAGTGCCATGGCCGGGCGGGAGGCGGGTGCGACGGTGACGGCGGGGAGCAGCGAGCGCCAGGCGCCGGGCCCGCGGCGCACTGTCTCGGGGGTGAGCAGCACCGCGGCCGCCTGGACACCGAACAGGACGAGCAGCAGCAGGTAGACGGTACGGGTGGGGGCGGGGGCGTACTGCACGAGGGCGGTGGCGGCGAGCACGCCGGCCGCCATTCCGGCCACGGGTGTGATGCCGTTGGCGGCGGTCGCGCGGCCCGGGCGGTCGGGGTCCTCGAAGTCCAGCAGGGCGGCTCCGGCGGCGCTGGTCGCCACACCCGTGGCCAGGCCCTGCAGGACCCGGGCGGCGATCAGCGCGGACACCCCCTGGGCGGTGGCGAAGGCGGCCATCGACAGGGCCTGGGCCGCCAGCGCCCCGGCGAGCACCGGGCGCCGTCCCAGGTGGTCCGAGAGCGTGCCCGCGGTCAGCAGGGCCACCAGCAGGGCGAGTGCGTACGCGCTGAACACGACCGTGAGCGTCATGGCCGAGAAGTGCCAGGCGGCCTGGTAGAGCGCGTAGAGCGGGGTCGGGGCGCTGGAGGCGGCCAGCAGGCCGACCAGGATCGAGGCGTGGAGTGGGAACGCGGCGCGGCGGCCCAGGACGGGAAGGCGGCGGGAGCGGGGCGGCTGGGCGGTGACGCTGGACATGGGAAGCACCTCTGAGCCTTAAGGCGAATGCTTTGCGTTAAGCACTCTAGGCTCGCGCCGCACCGAAACGCAAATTCTTAGCTTTTAGCTCTGGCGCTCAGCCTGCGGGCGCGGCTCCGGCGCGGCCGAGCGCCGTCGCCACCAGGTGGTCCGTGAAGTCCGCGGAGAGATCCGACGGCCGGAACAGGATCCGGTACATCAGCGGCGCCACCACCACGTCCAGCAGGCTCTCCACGTCCGGCACGGCCTCCCCCCGGCCGGCCGCCCGCACCCCGATGACCTTCAACTGGTCGGCGGCGTAGTCCGAGCAGCGGGCGGCGTTGCCCTGCTCGGGATCGCCCAGCAGCGCATCGCGGATGTACGTGCGGCCCGCCGTCGAGGACATCTCCTCCGCGAACTGCACCGCCCACGCCTCCAGATCCGCCCGCAGGCCGCCGTGATCGGCCGGCGGGGTGTCGGGGCGCAGCCGCTCGACGGCCACATCGGACAGCAGCTCCCGCAGGTCCCCCCAGCGCCGGTAGACCGTCGACGGCGTGACCCCCGCGCGGGCCGCGATCAGCGGCACGGTGAGCGCGTCGCGCCCCAGTTCCGCCTCCAGCTCCCGTACCGCCTGGTGCACGGACTGCTGGACGCGGGCGCTGCGCCCGCCGGGGCGTGTGGTCGCTCTGGCATTCATGCGCCCCAGCTTAACGCGAAGGAGTTGCGTCTGGTGGCCCGTCGCGCGGCCACCAGGCACGCCCCGGGCGTGTCACGGCGGAAGGTCCTCGAAGAAATCCCGGCGGTGGTGTCGGATCGGGGCGGAGGCGTTCGTAGAGAAGGTGAGCGGCCGCCCGGCAGGGGCGTCCCCGAGACCCAGGAGATGTCCGCGATGCAGTACCTGTTTTCCGTACTCCACGACAGTCCCTCGTTCGGCACCGATGCCGAGATGGCCGCGATCGACGTGTTCAACGACCGGCTGCAGACCGAAGGCCACTGGGTCTTCGCGGGCGGTCTCGGACAGCCCGACACGGCCACGGTGATCGACAACCGCGGCGAGGAGACGGTGATCACCGACGGGCCCTACCTGGAGTCGAAGGAGTACCTCGCCGGCTTCTGGATCATCGAGGCCCCCGACCTCGACGTGGCACTCGCCCTGGCGACCGAAGGCTCGAAGGCCTGCAACCGCAGGGTCGAGGTCCGACCGATCCTGTGACCGCGACCCACGTGCAGCAGGCGCTCACCCGGGCCCATCACGACGAGTGGGCCCGGGTGGTGGCCACCCTGACCAGGCGCTTCGGCGACCTCGACCTCGCCGAGGAGGCGGCGGCCGAGGCGTTCGCGACCGCCGTCGAACACTGGCCCGCCGACGGCGTACCGCCCAACCCCGGCGCCTGGCTGACCACCACCGCCAACCGCAAGGCCATCGACCGGATCCGGCGAGAACACAAGCGGGACGGCAAACAGAAGGAGGCCCAGATGTCCTTCGGCACCCCGCCCGAGCCTCCCGGCCCCGTCGACGACGACCGGCTCCGGCTGATCTTCACCTGCTGCCACCCCGCGCTCGCGACCGAGACCCGCGTCGCGCTGACACTGCGCATGGTCGGCGGCCTGACCGTGGCCGAGATCGCCCGCGCCTTCCTGGTGCAGGAGAGCACCATGGGACAGCGGATCACCCGCGCCAAGACCAAGATCAAGGCGGCCCGCGTCTCGTACCGGGTACCGTCCGCGGCGGACCTGCCCGCACGCGTACCCGGCGTGCTCGCCGTCCTCTTCCTGATCTACAACGAGGGCTACCTGGCCACCGGCCCGGACACCGATCCCGTCCGGCACGACCTGACCGCCGAGGCCATCCGGCTCACCCGGCTGCTCCGCGACCTGCTGCCGCAGGACGGCGAGGTGGCCGGGCTGCTGGCACTGATGCTCCTCACCGAGGCCCGCAGCGCCGCCCGCCTCTCGCCCGACGGCGAACTGATCGCCCTCGGCGAGCAGGACCGCACGGCCTGGGACCAGGCGCAGATCGCCGAGGGCCACCGGCTGGTCCGCGAGCGGCTGGCCACCGGCCAGGCACCCGGGCGCTACCAGCTCCTCGCGGCGATCAACGCCGTGCACACCTCCGCCCCCACCGTCGCCGACACCGACTGGTCACAGGTCCTCGCCCTGTACGACCAGCTCGCCCGCCTCGACCGCTCACCGATCGTCGCCCTCAACCGCGCCATCGCGGTCGCCGAACTCGACGGCCCACAGGTGGCCCTGGCCCTGGTCGACGCGCTCGCGGACGACCTGACCACCTACCACGCCTACCACGCGACCCGCGCCGACCTGCTGCGCCGCCTCGGCCGCGGACAGCAGTCGCGAACGGCCTACGACCGCGCCATCGCCCTCGCCGGCAACACCGCCGAGGCCGCCCACCTGACCCGACGCCGCGACCAACTGGCCCGCCCGGACGAAGCGGTGGCGGAGTAGACCGGGGGAGTTGCTGCCGTAGCCGGTAAGGAGGCAGCCTCCAGCAGCCCCGACCTATCCACGGCCTGATGCTGGACCATGGCGTACCGGCCGTGGCGCGCGTGTGGCCAAGGCGAGCGAGGCCGTGAGCCGGCATGACACCCTGAGGCCGGGCAGGAATCGGCCGGTCACAGGACCACCGCAGGAGCGAGCAGGTGCAGTATGTCGACCTCGATGCCCGACTCGGCGAGCTCGTGGGGCTCATCGACCCCAGCCGCTACCTCGAGGTTCTGCCGGAACTGAATGCGAGCCTGCCCGCGGGCGCCTGGGCGTTCGCCGCAGACCAGGCCCATTACGAGTTCACCGGACGGCGCTGCGTGAAGGACCTGACGATCCAGCAGGTCACCGCCCTCGAAGGCGGTCGCGACCTCGTCCTCCATCTGCGCCACAACTGCTGGAAGCACGACGAGGACCTGGTCATCCGCTACACCGGGGTGACCGACGTCCGGGTCGAGAACCCGGACGGGCCCTCCACCTGGGGCGCTCTCGGCACGCTGATCCTCGACGAGATTCTTCCCCACGACCAGGGCTGCACCCACGAGATGGCCTTCAGGGCCGGGTCGGCCGTCGTCACGTGCAACGACATCACCGCCACCTGGGTCGCGGCGGACTGCCCCGGGACCCGGTAGGGAGTCACGGCAGCGGCCGTGCCCGGGGGAGGACCCAGCGGCGGAGGTCGGGGAGCCGGCGCCCAGCGGCCCGCCCCTCGCCCGCATCTACGACTGGCTGGACGAGACCCTGAGGCACCGCCCCCGGCCGGCCAGGGGAGCGGGCGGGACTCCGGGCGTGGCAGACGGGGGCAGGCGGGGTCAGCTGCGGGTCAGGGTGAGGTCAGGGCGGGGTCAGCGGTCGCGGGCAGAGTGGTGCTCGTGAACGGCACCGGGGCGGACTCCGGGGCCGGGAGCTGGGAGAGGTGCCCGGAGTGGTTGATCGGGGACCAGGGCCTTCGGGTCCGGATCGGGTGCCTTCGGGTGCCCACGCAGGTTCGAATCCTGCCCTCTCCGCCGCCACGGGCCGCCGCCACGGGAGGCAGGCCCAGCCCGGCCGCGTCAACGCGTCGTCCGGTGATGTCACCCGCGATTTCGCCCACCGCCGCCCGCACCGCCCGAGCTGCTGCGCCGCCCCTCGTGGCCCGGCGGATCCCGGTCCTGGGGCCGATGAGGCACCTGGACGGCGGCGGGGCCTCGGTCGCGGTGGGCGTGCACGGGCGTGCACGGAGTGACGGAGGTCTCTTGTCGACACACGACCATCATGGTTTGATCACGACGTTTCGTGTGAACGGCCACCGGCGACGACGGTGCGCCGAACAGATGTACGAGCACCTCGCGTGTGCGGGTGCTGTTCCGGGGGTGATGGGCGTGTACGCGGACACTGGTGGCGCCGGCGGCGGCTGCGAGCCGACTCCGGCGGAGCTTCGGGAGCTTCAGGCGCGTGCCTACGCGCTGGCGCGGGACGTCGGCGCGATGCGTGAACGCCTGAAGCAGTCGGGCCTGCCACGCGGCGTACGGGGATCGCTGCCCGGCACGGTGGACGACGCCCTCCAGCAGACGGCGCAGCGGATCGGGACGGCGGCCGAGGGCCTGGCCCGGGTCCGGGCCGCGCAGTGGTCGGGGTCGTGCACCGCGTGGTGGGGGATCTGCCCGACCTGCGGGCCGACCCTGTGCGCGGAGGGCGGCCGCTCGTGGTGCGCGGAGTGCGGGGCCCGCTGGGGGTACGACCGGTCGCAGGGGCCGTGCGGCGAGCCCGGGGCCTACCTCGCGCTGGACACGATGGGCGGCACGGCGCTGGTCTGCGCCGGACACGGCCGCCACATGCAGGAGCGTCTCGACGGCGGCCTGCTGCTGGCCATCCCCACCCCGTAGACCCGTCGCGGCGCCGGCCACTCGGCAGGTCCAACGGTCGGCCGGTGACGGTTCGTTCCCGATCCGGATGTGATCTTCCACCCGGCCCGCGGCCCTGTCGCGGCACCCCGCGAGCACCCCATACTCCGGACCTGACGGAACGACGGTCAAGGCGGAGGAGCACGGTGAGCGCAGCAGCGGCAGCAGGGACCTGGCGGCTCGGGGACCTGGAGGTGAACCGGATCGGCTACGGCGCGATGCGGCTGACCGGCAACGGCATGATGGGGAACTCCGACGGTGGGCCGGTCGACCGCGCCGCCGCCGTCCGGTTGCTGCACAGTGCGTTCGGGCAGGGCGTCGACCACGTCGACACGGCGGCCTTCTACTTCTCGCCGCTCCGCTCCGCGAACGAGATCATCAATCGGGCGCTGTCCACCTGGACGGAGCACGTGGTCGTGGTGACCAAGGTGGGCCCGGGTCGCACCCCCTGTGGTGAGTGGCAGACCATGGCCCGCCCGGACCAGCTGCGCGGCCAGGTCGAGGAGAACCTCCGCCAGCTCGGCCGGGACTTCCTGGACGTGGTGAACCTGCGCCGCAACGGTCCCGGAACCGACTCGATCGCCGAGCACTTCGGTGCCCTCGCCGAACTGCGCGAGGCCGGGCTGGTCCGGCACCTCGGGCTCTCCAACGTCCGGCCGGAGCACGTCGCCGAGGCGCGGACGATCGCGCCGGTGGTCTGCGTTCAGAACGCCTACGGCCTGGACTGGCGCGACGCCGACGGCAGCGGGCTGGTGGACCTGTGCCGGGAGCAGGGCATCGCCTTCGTCCCGTTCTTCGCCGTGTCCGGCCTGCAGCGCGAGGCCGCCGCGGCCCGGGAGCAGGACGCGCGGGTGCTCACGGTCGCCCGCGCCCACGGTGCGACGGCGGCGCAGGTACGGCTCGCCTGGACCCTGCACCGAGGTCCCCACGTGCTCGCCATCCCCGGCACCACCAACCCGGCGCACCTGGCCGAGAACATCGCCGCCGGCGCCCTGCGCCTGTCCGAGGACGAACTCGGCCTCCTCGACCGCCCGACCGACGCCGCCGCCGGCTGACCTCGGCGGCCCGGGCCGGCCGCTGCCGTCCGTTGCGGCCCTCAGGCGAACCACTTCGGGGAGAAGACCGCCACGCTGAGCACGAAGAGGGCGACGAGCCCGAAGAGCGTCAGGCCGACGGTCCACACCTTGAAGGAGCTGAGCCGGGTCAGGAGGTTCAGGAACGGCCCGCCGATCGAGCTCTCGTCCCGGAGTTGCTGGAAGGCCGCGCCGTGGACCTGGGTGTTGGGGAAGTAGCTCTCCTCGTAGGACTTCAGCCACTCCGCGTCCGCGATCTCGCCTTTGCGGTGCTTGGCGATGAGCTGGACGGAGAGGAAGGAGGTGGCCATCGAGAGAAGCGAGGCGATGATTCGGGACAGGCGGCTGCTGTCGCCGAGGGCGATGGAGAAGAGGAAGGCCTGAGCGGTCAGGCTGAGGACCGGGACCTGCCAGAGCAGGTTATCGAATTGGGTTCGCCTGGCCGCCACAACTTGATAAACCTGGTCATTTCTGTCCACCGGCGGAGATTATCAGGCCGGTCGGCTCTCGCGGGTGGAAATGCTTTGCCTGATGCTGCGTCAATCGGGCTGGCTGGTGGGCCAGTTCGGTCCGCGGCAGGAGTCGCGGCGGGAGTCGGGGCGCGGCGAGGTTCGACCGGCGCGGTCCGGCTCCGGCGCGTTGGTGCTCGCAGGCGCCGGGCAGGGCGGGCCGGGCGGCGGTGGTCTCGGCGGGCGGTGTGGGTGCGACGATGGCGTGTGACTTGGTACGGGGTGGTTGTCCTGTTGATGCCCGTCGCTGCGGTGGGGACCGTGTTCGCCGCCGGGCGGTTGCGTGCGCGGTTGGGTGAGGTGGTGAGGCGGCCGGTCCCCCGGGTGGTGAAGCCGTTGGCGGTGTCGAGCGGGTTGCTCGCCGTCGCGGCGGCGCTGTCGTTCGCCGGTGCGTGGTCCGCCTTCTCGCCGGGCCTGTATCCGGACAAGACCTGTATGGCGCTGACCGGTTACCGCGAATTCCCCGACTCGTCGGGCTCGCTGCCGCTGAGCACGGTGTGCCACGGGGTCGAGACGGTCCCCGGCTGGGTCAATCCCGTGCTGGGATCCCTGGCTGGCGGCGCGCTGGCCACGGGGGCCGCCGCGGCGGCCGGGTACGCCGGCTCGTGGTCCGGCCGTCGGGCGACGCGGACCGCCTGAGGCCCCCCGGACCTGCGCAGGGGCCCGTGCGGTGCGGTGCCGGGCGGTACGGCGTGGCTGCGGCGCCCGGGCGGACCGCGGGTCCTACCGTCGTCGGCAGGACCGAGAGACGGAGGACGGGCATGCCGGCACAGAAGATCACCACCTTCCTGTGGTTCGACCACCAGGCCGAGGAGGCCGCGCAGTTCTACACGTCGCTGTTCCGGGATTCCCGGATCCTCGAGGTGCAGCGGTACGGGAAGGTGGGCCCCGGTGCGGAGGGCTCGGTGATGACGGTGCTGTTCGAACTCGCCGGGCAGCAGTACACCGCGCTCAACGGCGGCCCGCTGTTCCCGTTCACGGAGGCGATCTCACTCCAGGTCAACTGTGACGACCAGGCGGAGGTCGACCGGCTGTGGGCCGCCCTCACCGAGGGCGGGCGCGAGAGCGACTGCGGGTGGCTGAAGGACAGGTACGGGCTGTCCTGGCAGATCACCCCCCGACGGCTGACCGAGCTGCTGGGTGCCCCGGATCCGGCCGGGGCCCAGCGGGTGATGGGGGCGATGCTCCGGATGCAGAAGATCGACATCCAGGCACTGGAGGACGCCTACGCGGACGGCGGCGGGACCGGCCCGGCCGCGTAGGCGCCGACCATCGGGTGCTCAGGACGCGATGCTGAGGACCGTCCGGCCCCGGGCGCGGCCGCGCTCCACCTCGGTGAGGGCGTCGGCCGCGCGCTCCAGCGGGAGGACCGTCCGGACGACGGGCCGCAGCTCGCCGGAGGTCACCAGCTCGGCGATCCTGGCGAGCTGGGCGCCGTCCGGGCGCATCATGAAGGCGTTCGCCTCGACGCCCCAGCGGGCCTTCTTGGCCTCGGCGTCCCGGATGAAGACGATCGACACCAGGGTGCCGCCCGGCTTGAGCAGCGGGAAGGACCGGTCCTGGGTCTCGCCGCCGACGGTGTCGAGGACCACGTCGACCGGCTCGACGACCTCGTCGAACTTCTCGTTGCGGTAGTCGACCACCTGGTCGGCGCCGAGCGACCGGGCCTGCTCGACGCTGTCCGGGCTGACGGTGGTGACCACCTCGGCGCCGAGGTGCTTGGCGATCTGGATGGCCGCGGCCCCCACCCCGCCCGCACCGGCGTGGATCAGCACCCGTTGCCCGGCCTGCAGCCGGCTCTGCTCGGTCAGCGCCTGCCACGCTGTCAGCGCGACCAGCGGCAGCGAGGCGGCCTCCTCGAAGGACAGGGTGGCGGGCTTGGCCGCCACCAGGGACTCGTCCACGGCCACGAACTCGGCGAAGGCCGCGCCCACCCGGGGATCGACCCGCGCGAAGACCTCGTCGCCCACCGCGAAGGCGGTGACCGCCTCGCTGACCGCGGCGACCACCCCGGCGAGCTCGTTGCCGAGCACCCGGGTGTGCGCGAGGCCCTCGGGCTGCATGAAGCCCTTGACGATCAGGTGGTCGATCGGGTTGACCCCGGCGGCCCGGGCCTCGATCAGGACGTCGCGCGGTCCCACCGCGGGAGCGGGGACGTCGCTGAGCGTCACGGTCTCGGCGACGGGGCCGTAGCTGCTGATGGTCACTGCCTTCATGGTGCGTTCCTTGCGTGTGCGGGGGTGGGGTGAGGGTGTGTGGTGAGGGGGTGGGGGGAGGTGTGCGGGCGGGCTACACGTCGGCGGGTGCCGCGGCGGCGCGGGCGGCGACCTTGGTCATGACTTCGAGGAGCAGTTCCGGGCTCTGGGCGCCCGCGACGGCGACCTCCCCGTCGAAGACGAAGGTGGGGACCGAGGTGATGCCCAGCCGGGCGGCCTCGCCGAGTTCGGCGCGGACCTCGTCGACGCCGTCCCGCGAGGCGAGGAAGGCCGCGACCTCGGCCCGGTCCAGACCGGCCGCCACGGCGATCTCCGTGAGGGCCGCGTGGTCGCCGAGGTGGCCTCCGTCGGTGAAGTAGTGGGCCAGCAGGCCCTCCTTCACGGCGCTCTGCTGCTGTCGGCCGTGGTGGCCGGCGAACCAGATCAGCCGGTGCGCCTCGAAGGTGTTGGTGGCCACCGCGTCGTCCATCCGGAAGGTGATGCCCTCGGCGGCCGCGGCCTCGGTCAGCGGGGCGAAGATGCTCTGCGCCGGCCGGCCGAACTTGCGCTCGTAGACCCGGGCGGACGGCTCGCCGGCCGCGGAGGCGTCGGGGTTGAGCTGGAACGGGCGGAAGACCACCTCGACGTCCGCCGCTCCGGGGAACGCCGCCAGGGCCTTCTCGAACCGGCGCTTGCCGATTGAGCACCACGGGCACACGACATCCGAGTAGATCTCGACCTTCACGACTCACAGCTCCTGACGGGTCCCGACGGCGGGGAGTATTGGACCTTTCGTTCCAGAACTTAGCAATTCTGGAACGTTAGGTCAAATACATGCTGCTTCCGGCCGCCGCGTTGGGTAGCGTTGGTCCCATGGGACGACCGCGCACGTTCGACGAAGAGGCGATCCTGGACCGGGCGATGCTCCTGTTCTGGCGCAAGGGCTACGAGGCCACCACCATGAACGACCTGGTGGACGAGCTGGGGCTGGGCCGGGGCTCGATCTATGCCGCGTTCGGCGACAAGCACCGGCTGTTCCTGCTGGCCCTCGGCCGCTACCTCGGCCGCCAGGACGAACTCCTCGCCTCGTCCTTCGACGACCGCAGCCCCGCCCTCCCGCAGCTGCGTCGGCTGTTCGAGCGGCTGCTGCAGACCGACTCGTTCTGCAGCGGCTCGGGCTGCTTCAGCGTCAACAGCATCGCGGAGCTGCTGCCGAACGACCAGGAGGTCGCCGAGCTCGCGCGGCGCAGCCTGCGCAAGGCCGAGGAGACGTTCGCGGCCCAGCTCGACCGGGCCCGGCTGAGCGGCGAGCTCGCGCCCACGATCAGCCCGGCCGAGGCCGCCCATCTGCTGGTGACCTTGGTCCAGGGGTTGCAGATCATGCGCAAGGCCGACCCGGATCCGTCCCGCACCGAGGCCTGCCTGGACTCCGCCTTCTCCCTGCTGACGCCCGCCCCCGCCCTCGCCCCCGCGCCGGCCCCGGCCCGGGACCTCGCGCTGTCCTGAGCGCCGCGGCCGAATCCGCACGACAGGACGGCCACGCGCCGTGGAGGATGGCCGCCGACAGACAGCGGGACGGCGGAGCGGTGGACGTGGCGTGGTGACGAGGGAATTCCTGGCGGCGCTGGACTCCGTGGTCTGGGACGGGCTCGAGACCGGGAACCCGGCGGACCCGGTCGAGGACGTGCCGAGGGCGCTGCGCAGGCTCGCCGTCGCCGGGGCACTGGCCGTGGAGCGGGACTGCGACCCGCTGTACTCCCTCGCCGCCGCGGCCGGGTGCGTGACACCGTCCGCCCTGCCGGTGGCCCTGCCGTTCCTCGTCGCCCTCGCCACGGACCCCGCCATGGGTGCGCGCCTCGCCCTGGTCGACCTGTTGGGCACGATCGGAGCCCGGGGCCGGGCGGCAGGCGACTGGGAGCCGGCGCGGGCCCTGCTCGCGGACCCGGACCCTGAGGTGCGGCGCGCGGCACTCCCGCTCGCGCGGCCGGCCGCCCGGCTGCTGGAGCGGTGGCGGGTGGAGACGGACCGGTCGGTCCGGCTCGCGCTGGTGCTCGCCCTCGGCGGGGCCGCGGCCGAGCCGCAGGACGACGGCGAGGGCAGGAGCGCGGCCGGCTCCGTACGAGCGGTGCTGGCGGACGTGCTGGCGGGTGACGATCCGGTGCTGTGGGTCGCGGCCGTGTACGCCTGCGCCGACCTGGACCCTGAGCTGCCGGTCCGTCAACTGGACCGGTTGGTGGGAGTGTTCTCCGATTCCGTGGTGCAGCCGCGGTTCGAGGGCGTGTGGTTCGCGCCGGGCGTGGACGAGCCGTGCAGCCGCGAGAACGTGCTCCGCTGGATCGTCCGGCGGCTGGACCACTCCCCGGAGACGAAACTGTCCTTCGCGGTCCGCCTGGCCGAGCGGGCGAGCCGGGCCGGGGACACCGCCCTGTGCCGGGAGGCGCTGGACGTGCTGTGGGAGCTGGTCACCGAGTGGCGGGGTGCGGCGCCCGCGGTGCTGCCGGTGGCGGGTGCTCTGCTGGACGCCCCGGACGGGGGAGTCCGCTTCCGGGCCGCGAGCCTGCTCGCGGCGCTGGGCCCGGCGGCGGTGCCGTACGCGGACCGGCTGGCCGGACTGCTCGACGACACCGGGGCCGATGAGTGTCTCGTCGGCACGGTGGGCGAGGTCGCCCGCTGGGCGCTGGCCCGGCTTGATGACCCGCGCGCGCTGCCCGGGCTGGTCGGGCAGCTGCGCGCCCAGGGGGAGGAGGAGTTCCGCCCGTACAGCCTCGCCGAACCGGGGCGGCCCGAGATCGTGGACGTGCTGATCCCGCTGCGCGCGCACGCGGACGTTCTGCTCCCCGACCTGGTGGAGGCGGTCCGGCAGGGCGGGGCCCGGGGCGGTGCGACGCCTGCCTTCGTCGCGGTCCTGGAGGCGTGGGGCGTGGCGGTGCCGGGCGCGGCGACCACCCCGGGGCCGAGCGGGGACCAGGTGGAGCCGGACCCGAGGGCAGTGGCGGAGTCCGTCCTGGCGGTCGCCGCCGGAGGCGACGACTTCGACCGCTTCCTTGACGCGCTCCGCGGGGTACTCCGGGCCGACGGAACCAGCGCCGAGGTCAGCCCTGCCGTCCGAGCCGCCCTGGCGGCCGTGCAGCAGTCGGAGCGCCGCCTGTCGAACCTCGGCGGCTACCGGCAGATCCTCCAGGACGAGGAGGTGCGGGCGCTCGTCGGGCAGGCGCTCGCGCCCGGCCCGGCCCGTCACTCCGCCGAGCTGCTCGCGCTGGAGAACGCGCTGTGCGGGGAGCCCGTGGACTGACGGACCGTGGACCGACCGCCGTGGACCGGCGGGCCGGGGTCAGGGCAGCAGGACGACCTTGCCGCGGACCCGGCGGGACTCGATGTCGGCGTGGGCCCGGGCGGCCTCGGCGAGGGGATAGGTGGCGCCGATCGGGAGGTCGAGCTTTCCGGCGGCGGCGAGTGCGGACAGCTCGGGCAGCGCCTGCTCGAAGCGTTCGGCCGGGCCGCCGCTGGTGAACCGCACCCCGTGCTCGGCGGCCGACGTGTCGGCGATGGTGATCACCCGGGCCGCGTCACCGGTGAGGGCGACCGACTCGGCCAGCACGCCCGCGCCGGAGGTGTCGAAGACCCGGTCCACGCCTTGCGGCGCGGCGGCCCGCACCCGGTCCGCCCAGCCGTCGCCGTAGCGTACGGCGACGGCGCCGAGTTCGGTGAGCCGCCCGAGGTCGTCGTCGCCGGCGGTGGTGACGACGGTGATGCCGCGGGCGACGGCGAGCTGGACGGCGATGGTGCCGACGCTGCCGCCACCGCCGTGGACCAGCAGGGTCTCGCCCGCCACCGGACCCAGCAGGTGAAGGCCGCGGAAGGCGGTCTCGCCGACGGTCACCAGCGCGGCGGCGGTCTCGAAGGAGACCTGTTCGGGTTTCGGCACCGGCCGGTCCACCAGGGCGTACTCGGCGTAGCCGCCGCCCACCGCGCCGCCGAAGATCTCGTCGCCGACCGCGGCGCCCGCGCCCTCCCCGGCCCGGTCGACGACGCCCGCCACGTCGAAGCCCGGCCGTACCGGGAACTGCGCCGGCCGGACCGAGGCCATCAGGCCGGAGCGGAGCTTGAGGTCGAGCGGGTTGACGGAGGCCGCCCGGACCTTGATCCGCACCTGGCCCGGCCCGGGCTCGGGGGTGTCGACCTCGGTCAGGGTGAGCACGTCGGGGCCGCCGTAGCTCGCATAGGTGATCGCGTTGGGCATGGGAACTCCAAGGAAGAGGGGGATGCGGGCCGGAAGTGATCCACATCACCAGGATGGGGTCGCGGGGGCGGGGTGCCCCGGCGGCAGGCCGTGGGCTCCCGGCATCGAACGGGAACCGGCGTGGGCGCGCGCCCGGGTCAGCCCGCGAGGGAGGGGTAGTCGGTGTAGCCCCGGTGGTCGCCGCCGTAGAAGGTGGCGGCGTCCGGAGTGTTGAACGGGCCCCCGGCGGCGAGGCGGGCCGGCAGGTCGGGGTTGGCGAGGAACAGCGCGCCGTACGCGATCAGGTCCGCGGTGCCGTCCTCGATCAGCGTCAGGGCCTCGGGGCCGGTGGCGGCGGGGTGGGTGAACGGGTTCAGGACGAACGGGCCGGGCCAGGCCTTGCGCAGCCGCGCGGTCAGGTCGCGGTCCGGGCCCTCCAGTAGGTGCAGGTACGCCAGGTCCAGGCCGGCCAGCCGCCCGATCAGCGCCTCGTAGACCTCGTCCGGCCGGTCCTCGGCGATGCCGTTGTAGGGGTTCCCGGGCGAGATCCGCAGACCCACCCGGTCGCTGCCGATCGCCTCGGCCACGGCGGTGACCACCTCGACGGCGAAGCGGATCCGGCCCTCGGTGCCGCCGCCCCACGCGTCGGTGCGCAGGTTGGTGTTCGGGGCGAGGAACTGGTGGATCAGGTAGCCGTTGGCGCCGTGGATCTCCACGCCGTCGAACCCGGCCTCGATCGCCTTGTGGGCGGCGCCGGCGAAGTCGGCGACGGTCTGCCGGATCTCCGCCTCGCCCAGCTCCTGCGGCGTCACGAACTCCTTCGGCCCCTCGTGGGTGAAGACCTGGCCCTCGGCGGCCACCGCCGACGGCGCCACCGGCACCAGGCCGTCGGGCAGCAGGTCGGGGTGGCCGATCCGGCCGGTGTGCATCAGCTGGGCGAAGATCACGCCGCCCTCGCGGTGCACGGCGTCGGTCACCGTCCGCCAGGCCGCCACCTGACCGGCGGTGTGCAGGCCCGGGGTGTCGGGGTAGCCCTGGCCGACCGGCGAGGGCTGGATGCCCTCGGTGACGATCAGGCCGGCCGTCGCGCGCTGGGCGTAGTACGTTGCCATCAGCTCGGTGGGCTCGGCGCCGGGGCCGAAGGCGCGGCTGCGGGTCATCGGCGCCATCACGATGCGGCTGGCCAGGCGGCGGCCGCCCAGGACGATCGGATCGAAAGCGGTGGTCATGATCGAGCCTTCCGGTGGTGGGTGCGGCAGTGGCCGGGAACGGCCCCTGCCGGTCGGGGTGCTGCGCGGCCCCGAGCGAGTTACCTGTCCGAACAGTAAAAGTACCCGCAGCATTCCCGCAAGCGGCCCGACTTCTGTCGCGGCGAACCGCGACGGGTCCGGTCCGGGCGGAAAATGGCTGGTGGGCGGCGGCTGGGCAGGTGAGATCCGGGCCGCCACCAGGTATCGTTGCTCGGGCAGTATTCGCCGAGAACGGGAGTGATCAGGCCATGGCGGAATCCACAGCCGGCCCGGAGGACTGCTCCACGGCCCCCGGGACCGGGAGTGTCGCGCTGCCCGCGGCCGCCGCCGGGGGTCCGATCAGCCACGCGATCTTCCGGGTGGCCCGCACCCACCGCATGATCGCCGGACAGCTGCTGCGCCGCGTCGGCCTCCACCCCGGCCAGGAGCTGGTGATGATGCAGCTGTGGGAACTCGGACCGCAGCGGCAGGCCGACCTCGTCCGCCTGCTGGACTCCGACGCCGCCACCATGACCCGCACCGTCCGCCGCCTCGAACACGCCGGCTTCGTCCGGCGGACCCCGTGCGCGGACGACCGGCGCGCCTCCCTGATCGAGGCCACCACGGCCAGCCACGCCCTGCGCGCGGAGGTCGAGCAGCTCTGGCGTCAGCTCGAGGAGGCCACCGTCGGGGACAGCACCGACGAGGAACGGGCCGCCGTCCTGCGGGCCCTGGAAGGCATCGAGGCGCGGCTCACCCGCACCGCCGCCCGGCTCGGCACCTGACGGGCCCGCGGCGCCCGGCACACGCCGATCCGCCCGGCCCGCAGCGCCTCCGTCAGGCGCGGGCCGGCGCCGCTGCCGGACCCGGGTCGGGGAGCGGCGGCGCCGAACGGCGGGGAAGCAGCAGTGGGGTCGCCAGCAGGAGCACGCCGGCCAGGCCGATGGCCGTCCGCGGGCCGAGCAGGGCACCGAGCACGCCCCAGGCGGCCGTCAGGAGCGCGGTCGAGGCCTTGGTCGTCACGGCCCAGGCGGAGAGCGTGCGGGCGACCCGGTCCGCCGGGGTGCGCTGGAGGCGGTAGGTGGCGTGGACGGGGTTGAAGACCGCGCAGCAGAAGATGAGCCCGAACTCGACCCCGGCCACCAGCAGCAGCCCGGCGGCGCCCGGCCCGAGCAGGACCAGCCCGACGGGCCACAGCGCGCGCAGCGCCCCCGCCGTGACCAGGACCCGGCGCTGCCCGAATCGGCCGACCAGGGGGCGGGCCAGCCGCGCGCCGAGCAGCCCGCCGACCGACGGCGCGGCGAAGGTGAGGCCGTACTGCCACGGCGTGAACCCGAGCCGGCCGAGCATCAGCACCGCGAGCAGCGGCTCGGTGGCCATCACCAGACCGTTGAACAGCGCGGTGTTGACCAGCAGCGGGCGCAGCGCCGCGTCGCCGAGGACGTACCGCCAGCCGTCGAGCAGGTCCGCCGCCCGCGGGCGCCGGGACACCCGCCGTGCGGGCGGTGGTTCGGTGCCGCCCGTGGCGCGGACCCCGAGGGCGGACAGCAGGTAGCTGACCGCGTCGGCGGCCACGGTCGCCACCGGGCCGAGGAGGCCGGTCGCCGCGCCGCCCAGTGGCGGACCGATGATCGTGGCGAGCCAGGAGGTGGACTCGAACCGGGCGTTTGCGACGAGGAGTTCCCCGGTCGGCAGCACCGTCTTGAGGTAGGCGCCCGAGGCGGCGCGGAAGGTGATGTCGGCCGCCGCGACGACGACCGGGACCAGCAGGAGCTGTACGAAGGTGAGCACCCCGAGCGCGTACGCGGCGGGGACGGTCAGCAGCGCCAGCGCCCGGACCAGATCCATCGCGATCATCACCGGCCGCTTGCGGCGGAACTCCACCCACGGGCCGAGCGGCACCGCCACGGCCGCCCCCACCGCGGCCCCCGCGCAGGAGATCGCGGCGACCCCGGCCGGACCGGCGTGCAGCACCCGGACGGCGATCAGCGGGAACGCGCCGAAGGCGAGCCAGGTACCGAGCTCGCTGCACGCGTACGCTCCCCGGAGCCACCCCAACCGCGGCCCCGGCCGCTGCCCGCCGCCCATCCCGACACCCCCGTTGCCGCTCGGCCGCACGGCCCGATCCACGGCCTGGTCCACGGCCTGGAGCATCAAAGCGAGCGGTGTCCGCCGTGGTCAAACAACCGAGGCGCGGGTGCGCCACAACCAACGGTTGTACCCCTAGGCTGGCGGCATGGACCTCGACACCGTCCGGACCTTCGTGGCGGCCGCCGACGCGGGGCAGTTCCAGCAGGCGGCCGCCGAGCTGGCGGTCACCCAGCAGGCGGTCTCCAAACGCATCGCGGCCCTGGAGCGCGGGCTCGGCGTCCGGCTGTTCACCCGCACCCCGCGCGGCGCCGAACTCACCATCGACGGCCAGGCGTTCCTGCCCCACGCCCGGGAGCTGCTGCGGGTCGCCGAGCGCGCGGTCGCGTCCGTGCGCGGCGGCGGCCGTCCGCTGCGCGTCGACGTGATCGCCTCGCGCATCGCGTCGTCGGGCCTGATGCGCGGCTTCCACCGGGCGCACCCCGAGGTCGACCTCGACGTGGTGATGCTGTTCGACGTCGGGACGGCCGTCGACGCCGTCCGGTCCGGTGCGATCGACGCGTCCTTCCGCGCCGTCGCCGTGCCGGGCCGGCCACTTCCCGAGGACATCGAGTCCGTCCGGGTACTCGACGAGCCGCTGGAGCTCCTCGTCGGCCCCGCCCACGCGCTCGCCGGTGCCCGGTCGGTGACCGTCGCCGAGCTGGCCGGGCACCGGATCTGGATGCCCGGGATCGTGCCCGGTACCGAGTGGGCCGCCTACTACGGCGACCTCGCCGCCGAGTTCGGCCTCACGATCGAGGCCACCGGCCCCAACTTCGGCTCCGACGCGCTCCTCGACACCATCGCCGACACCCCGGCCCTGGCCACCTTCGTCGGCGAGCGGACCCTTCCCAGGCTGCCGCCGGGAGACACCGCCGACGCCGCCGGGCCCGCCGGCCACGGGCTGCGCCGGATCCCGGTGACCGACCCGACGCCCGTCTACCCGCACTCGCTGCTCTGGCACCGGGACAACCCCCACCCCGCGCTGGCCACCCTTCGGGCCCACCTCGCCGCCGCGCCGGGCGGCCACGGCGGCGCCGGGACCTGGGTACCGGGCTGGGTGCTCCCGCGGAGAACGGACTGACCGGTGGCGGCCGGTCCGGCCGGTCCGGCCGGGGCGACAGGAGGAAGGCCGACGGGCCGTCACGGGCGTCCTTGCGCAGCGGCCGCATCGCGCCCGGGCTCAAGTGGGTGATGTCGGTGCCC
>NZ_JBEZIR010000151.1:0-19258 GCF_040651175.1 Kitasatospora sp. NPDC048540 | reverse complement strand
CGCCCGGTTACATTCCGAACCCGGAAGCTAAGCCTCATAGCGCCGATGGTACTGCAGGGGGGACCCTGTGGGAGAGTAGGACGCCGCCGAACAATCTTTCAGAGAAGCCCCCCGCCTTCCCAGGCGGGGGGCTTTTTTGTTGTATGGTCAGTGCCGCACAAGTTGTCATGAGTACCAGGAGGCCCCCAGGTGGAGGTCCAGGAGACGCGAGTCCAGACCGACCGTGTCCTCACCATTCCCAACCTGCTGAGCATGGGCCGGCTGGTCGGGGTGCCGATCTTCCTCTGGCTGATCCTCTGGCCGGTGTTCGGCGGTCCGAACAACGACGGCTGGGCGATCGTCATCCTGATGCTGAGCGGGGTGAGTGACTACCTCGACGGCAAGCTGGCGCGCCGCTGGGGGCAGATCAGCCGGCTGGGGCAGATCCTGGACCCGGCTGCGGACCGCCTGTACGTACTGTCGACGCTGATCGGGCTGACCTGGCGCGAGATCCTCCCCTGGTGGGTGACGGCGATCCTGCTCGCGCGTGAGGTGTTCATCGGCTCCCTGCTGCCCGTGCTGGCCCGCTACGGGTACGGGCCGCTCCAGGTGAGCTTCCTGGGCAAGGCCGCCACGTTCAATCTGATGTACGCCTTCCCGCTGCTGCTGCTGGGGACCGGGACGAGCTGGTTCGAGCGGACCGCGGAGGCGGTCAGCTGGGCGTTCATCTGGTGGGGCACGGTGCTCTACTGGTGGGCGGGCATCCTGTACGCGGTGCAGGCGCGGCAGATCGTGCGGGCCGCGCGGGCCGCGGCGGTCTGAGGCCGCCGGCCGGGCCGCGGGTGGTCCGGCGAGAGGTTTCACACGGCTTGCCCGGTGCGTCGGACGGTTTGATCCGGGTAGACAAGCTCTTGAACGGTTTGATGGATCCACAGGGTTCACCACCGAGAAGGAGGACGCACCCGCAATGAAAGCCGTTGTGATGGCAGGCGGGGAGGGCACCCGCCTCCGCCCGATGACCTCGAGCATGCCCAAGCCGCTCCTACCGGTCGCCAATCGGCCGATCATGGAGCATGTGCTTCGGCTGCTCAGGAAGCACGGCCTCTCGGACACCGTCGTCACGGTGCAGTTCCTGGCCTCCCTGGTCAAGAACTACTTCGGTGACGGCGAAGACCTGGGTATGCACCTCACCTATGCCAACGAGGAAGTCCCGCTGGGCACCGCGGGCAGTGTGAAGAACGCCGAGGACGCGCTCAAGGACGATTCCTTCCTGGTGATCTCCGGGGACGCGCTGACCGATTTCGATCTCTCCGAGCTGATCGCATTCCACCGGGCCAAGGGCGCAATCGTCACCGTGTGCCTGACCCGTGTGCCCAATCCGTTGGAATTCGGTATCACGATCACTGACGACGAGGGCCGGGTCGAGCGCTTCCTGGAGAAGCCGACCTGGGGCCAGGTGTTCTCGGACACGGTGAACACCGGTATCTATGTGATGGAGCCCGAGGTCTTCGACTACGTGGCGGCCGGTGAGTCGGTCGACTGGTCGAGCGACGTCTTCCCTCAGCTGCTGAAGGAGGGCAAGCCGGTCTTCGGGTACGTCGCCGAGGGCTACTGGGAGGACGTCGGCACCCACGAGAGCTATGTGAAGGCGCAGGCGGACGTCCTGGAGGGCAAGGTCCAGGTCGAGCTGGACGGGTTCGAGATCTCGCCCGGGGTGTGGATCGCCGAGGGCGCGGAGGTCGACCCGGAGGCCGTCCTGCGGGGGCCGCTGTACATCGGTGACTACGCGAAGGTGGAGGCCGGGGTCGAGCTGCGCGAGCACACCGTGCTCGGCAGCAACGTGGTCGTCAAGCGCGGGGCGTTCCTGCACAAGGCGGTGGTCCACGACAACGTCTACATCGGGCCGCAGTCCAACCTGCGGGGCTGTGTGGTCGGCAAGAACACCGACGTGATGCGGGCCGCGCGGATCGACGACGGGGCGGTGATCGGCGACGAGTGCCTGATCGGCGAGGAGTCGAACATCGCCGCCAACGTCCGGGTGTACCCGTTCAAGACGATCGAGGCCGGCGCGTTCGTCAACACCTCGGTGATCTGGGAGTCGCGCGGGCAGGAGCACCTGTTCGGCGTGCGCGGGGTGTCGGGCGTGCTGAACGTCGAGATCACCCCGGAACTGGCGGTCCGGCTGGCCGGGGCGTACGCGACGACGCTGAAGAAGGGCGCGACCGTCACCATCGCGCGTGACCACTCGCGGGGCGCGAGGGCGCTCAAACGGGCGATGATCTCGGCGCTGCAGACCAGTGCGATCGACGTCCGGGACCTGGAGAACGTACCGATGCCGGTGGCCCGGCAGCACACCGCCAGGGGCAGCGCGGGAGGCGTCTTCCTGCGGACCACGCCGGGGGTGCCGGACTCGCTGGACATCCTGTTCTTCGACGAGCGGGGCGCCGACCTGTCGCAGGCCGGGCAGCGGAAGCTGGACCGGGTGTACTCGCGGCAGGAGTTCCGGCGCGCGTTCCCGGGCGAGATCGGCGACCTGCTGCACCCGGCCAGCGTCTTCGACTCGTACGCGACCAACCTGCTGAAGTCGATCGACATCAGCGGGGTCCGCGAGGCGGGCCTCAAGGTCGTGGTCGATGCCGCGCACGGCAGTGCGGGGCTGGTCCTGCCCAGCATCCTGGGCCGGCTCGGCGTGGAGGCGCTGACCGTCGACAGCGGTCTGGACGAGTCCCGGCCGACCGAGGACGCGGAGGAGCGGCGGGCGGCGCTGGCGCGGCTCGGTGAGCTGGTGGCCTCGTCCCGGGCGGCGTTCGGGGTGCGGTTCGACCCGGTGGGCGAGCGGGTGTCCTTCGTCGACGAGCTCGGGCGGGTGATCGACGACGACCGCGCCCTGCTGGTCCTGCTCGACCTGGTGGCGGCCGAGCGCCGGAGCGGACAGGTCGCGCTGCCGGTGACCACGACCCGGATCGCCGAACAGGTGGCGGCGTACCACGGCACGCAGGTGACGTGGACCTCCACCTCGCCGGACGACCTGGCGAAGGCGGCCGCGGCCGAGGGCACGGTGTTCGGCGGCGACGGGCGCGGCGGCTTCGTGGTGCCCGAGTTCAGCGGTGTGCTGGACGGTGCGGCGGCGTTCGTGCGGCTGGTCGGGCTGGTGGCCCGTACGCAGCTCACGCTGAGCCAGATCGACGCCCGGATCCCGCAGGCGCACATCCAGCGCCGGGACGTCGCCACCCCGTGGGCGGCGAAGGGCATGGTCATGCGGTCGGTGGTGGAGGCGGCCGGTTCCCGGCGGCTGGACACCACGGACGGCGTGCGGGTGGTGGAGCCGGACGGCCGGTGGACGCTGGTGCTGCCGGACCCGGCCGAGGCGGTCACCCACCTGTGGGCCGAGGGGCCGGACGACCAGGCCGCCCAGCAGCTGCTGGACGAGTGGGGTGCGGTGGTGGACTCCGCGGGCCGGTAACCGGTAACCGCGAACCGGTAGCCGAGTGGCAGGCCGACGGGGTGGCGGGCGTGGTGCCCGCCACCCCGTCGGCCTGCCCGGGATGTCACGATCCGGTACGTATCGGGGCCTTGCGGGGCGGGGGTAGGTCGTACGCCGGGTGGGGGACATGGGACGATGTCCCGCATGCCAGCAACGCCGACGCCGAGTGACCGGGACGGACGCTTCACCCGTCCGGACGCCTCGATGTCCCTGCTGACCACCGTGATGGACCACAGCCTGGACGACGGGTACGCCGAGGCGGCCCGGGCCCTGGGGGTGGAGGGACGCAGCCGGCTGCCGTCCTCGCTGCGCGGCCGGCTGACGCTGGCCCTCGGGCTCGCCCTGGCGGCGACCGTGGTGACGGTGGGGGCGGTGACCTCGCACGAGGCCGAGCCGACGCTCGCCAAGGAGCGGGACGCGCTGGTGCACCGGATCAAGGACGCGACCGGCGGGGCGGACGGTCTGCAGCGCCAGGTCGGCGACCTGCGCGACCAGGTCGACACGGCCCAGCAGGACGCGCTGCGGGCCGGTGGGGACGGCGGACTGGCCGCGCTGGCGGCCGGGACCGGCACCGGTGAGATGACCGGTCCGGGGGTGAAACTGGTGATCGAGGACGCCAACAGCTCGGCCGGCGGCGGCAACATCAGCAACCCGCGGGACGCCGACGGCTTCCGCAACTCGGGCCGGCTCAGGGACCACGACCTGCAGCTGGTGGTGAACGGCCTCTGGCAGTCCGGCGCGGAGGGCGTCTCGGTCAACGGGCAGCGGCTCACCGCGCTGTCCGCGATCCGGGCGGCCGGCGACGCGATCCTGGTCGACAACCGGCCGCTGGTGCCGCCGTACACCGTGCTGGCGATCGGGGACGGCGCGAAGCTCGCCAAGACCTTCCAGGACAACGAGGCCGGCCGGTACCTGCGGATCATCGAGGACAGCTACGGCATCAAGTCGAGCCTGTCGGTGCAGAAGAAGCTGCAGCTGCCGGCGGCGCTGGGCGTGACGCTCCGCTTCGCCCGGCCCGACGTGCCCGAGGCCTCGCCCTCGCCGTCGGCCGCCGGATCGTCCTCGCCCCCGGCATCGCCGTCGCCCTCGCCGTCCCCGTCGCCCTCCGGTTCGCCTTCGCGATCCGTCACACCGCCCCCGGCGAAGTCGACGAAGGCCGCCAAGCCGTCCGGCACCAAGAACGCCACCGCATCGTCCACCGCAGGGACAGGAGCTCCAACACCGTGATTGCCGTACTGGGTCTCGTGATCGGCGTGGTCGTCGGCCTCTTCGTGCAGCCGGAGGTCCCCGACGCCGTGGTGCCCTATCTGCCGATCGCGGTGGTGGCGGCGCTGGACGCGGTGTTCGGCGGCGTGCGGGCGATGCTGGACGGGATCTTCAACGACAAGGTGTTCGTGGTCTCGTTCCTGTCGAACGTGGTGGTCGCGGCGCTGATCGTGTTCCTGGGCGACCAGCTCGGGGTCGGGTCGCAGCTGTCCACCGGCGTGGTGGTGGTGCTCGGGATCCGGATCTTCTCCAACGCGGCGGCCATCCGCCGGCACGTGTTCAGGGCGTAGGGAGCGCAAGGCGTGGACAAGGACGACAAGCGCGGCGTACGGCCCGACCTGCCCGATGAGCTGCCGGGCGAACTGCCGGGCGAACTGCCCGAGGATGGCGCGGACCGGGATCCGGAGCACCGGCCGGACCGGCCGGAGCCGGATCGGGTCGAGGCCGTGGAGGCCGCCGGGAGCGGGCCGGGTGCGGGGACCGAGGAGGTCCCGGAGGCGGAGCCGTCCGGGGTGTCCGCGACCGCCGAGCCGTCGGATCCGTCGGAGCCGGTGGTGAAGCCAGTGAAGCCGGTGCGGTCCGAGCAGCCCGTGCAGTCCGTCGGGCCGGAGCAGCCCGAGCAGCCGGAGCAGCCGGGGGAGCCGGGGGAGCCGGGGGAGCCCGAGGAGTCCGGGGCCGACACGCCCGGGAAGCAGGACGAGTCGGGCGGGCCGGACGGGCCGGACGCGGCCGCCGACGGGCGTCGGCGGCTGCGGTCCGCACTGTGGCCGCTGCGGATCTCCCGTGGCCAGCTGGTGGTGGCCGTACTGTTGTTCTCCCTCGGGTTGGCGCTGGCCATCCAGGTCAGGTCGACCAACGACCACGATCAGCTCCGGGGCGCCCGTCAGGAGGATCTTGTCCGGATCCTCGACGAACTGGACAGCCGTCAGCAGCGTCTCCAGCAGGAGAAGACACAGCTCGAGCAGTCCATGGCCCAGTTGGAGAACTCCTCCAACCAGGCCAAGGAGGCGCAGGAGCAGACCAGGAAGAAGGCCGCGGAGTTGGGTGTGCTGGCCGGTACGGTCAGAGCGACCGGCCCGGGGATCGTACTGACCATCGATGATCCCCAAGGGCAGGTGAAGGCAGATATGCTGCTGGACACCCTGCAGGAACTCCGAGCGGCGGGGGCGGAGGCGATTCAGATCAACGATGTTCGAGTGGTGGCGGGTACCTACTTCACCGACGCGTCGTCCGGTGGCGTGCAGATCGACGGCAAGGATGTGTCGCAGCCGTTCCGGTTCACCGTGGTCGGCAATCCGCAGGACCTGACGCCCGCCCTGAACATCCCGGGCGGCGTGGTGCGGACGCTGGAGAACCATCAGGCCCGCGCCACCATCACCCAGCAGCAGAAGGTCGTCGTCGACGCTCTCGCGGTGCCCAGGCAGTTGCAGTACGGCAAGCCGGCGGCGAAGTGACGGGGCGGATTCCGGACGCGTCGTCAGTTCCTGTCAGGACCCGGTGGCGGCCGACCGTGGACGGTCGGTCACACTGGGACACAGCACTTGCTCGGTACCGGCCCGATCTCGGGTGCACGTCCGTTCCGAGCTTCTCACCCTGCCCCGCGGGCGGGTCTGTCACACACAAGGGGATTCGCCCGTGAGTTTCTTCGCAAAGCTCTTCGGCCGCAGCAACCGTCGCGACGTGGCGGTCGAGGCGCCCACGGCGCGGCACCGCCGCGACGAGGAATCCGGCGTCCCGGGCATGCGGCCCGCGCCGGAGGCGGACCAGTACGCGGCGCAGCAGCGCCCGATGTTCCGCGAGGACAATGCGACCCAGGGCGCGGGCATCCCCACCGACGGCTTCGGTACGGCGTACGGCGCGTCGGTTGATTCGGCGGGCGCCGCGCGCATAGGTTTCCCGACAGGACCCTCAACCTCTGGTGGAGGGTTCGCCCCGGATCCCTACGCCGGGCACGTCCAGCCGGGTGTGCCGCGCCAGGAGGCTGTGAACATGGCCGGCTCCGCTCCGTGTCCGCGCTGCGGCAACCAGAACCCGGTGACGGCCCGGTTCTGCTCGAACTGCGGTACGCCGCTGCGGGCCGGGGTGCACCCGGAGGGGGCGGCCGAGACCACCTCGACCATCACCATCTCGGGGCTGGAGTCCTACGACCCGAACGCCACCAGCACCGGTGCGACGCCGGCGCTGTCGCCCGAGGTGCTGGCCGCGATCGACGCGCTGCCGCCGGGCTCGGCCCTGCTGATCGTCCAGCGCGGTCCGAACTCGGGCAGCCGGTTCCTGCTGGACTCCGACGTGACCACGGCGGGGCGCCACCCGCAGGGGGACATCTTCCTGGACGACGTGACGGTCTCGCGCCGGCATGTCGAGTTCCGCCGCCGTCAGGACGGCGGCTTCTCGGTCGCCGACGTGGGCAGCCTGAACGGCACCTACGTCAACCGGGAGCGGATCGACGAGGTCGCGCTGAACAACGGCGACGAGGTCCAGATCGGCAAGTACCGGCTGGTGTTCTTCGCCGGCCACTACCGGGGGTACTGACCACGACTTCGGCTGGAGCCCGAGTGACCGCTAACACTCCCACCCTCGTCGGCTCCTCGCCCGTGCCCGCCTCGCGGCGTACGGGCGAGGCGCGGCGGCGGGGCGACGAACGTTCGAGCATCGGCGCCGTACTGGCCTTCCTCCGGGACGACTTCCCGGAGGTGACCATCTCCAAGATCCGTTTCCTGGAGGCGGAGGGCCTGGTGGAGCCGCAGCGGACCCCTTCGGGCTACCGGAAGTTCAGTGCCGCGGACGTCGAGCGGCTGGCGTACGTGCTGCGGATGCAGCGGGACCACTACCTGCCGCTGCGGGTGATCCGGGAGCACCTGGACGCCATCGAGCGCGGTGAGCAGCCGCCGGCCCTGCCGACGCCGGAGAACCGGCCCGGGCCGATGGAGGAGGCCGACCGCGAGCTGGTGGCCGCGGCCTCGTCCGGGCTCGGTGTCCGGCTGGGCCGGGCGGAGCTGCTGGCGGCGGCCGAGGCGGGGGAGCCGGAGCTGGCCGAGTGGGAGTCGTACGGGCTGGTCGCGGCGGGCCCGGACGGTGGTTTCGACGGTGAGACGCTGCAGATCGCCCGGCTGGTGGCCGAACTCGGCCGGTACGGCCTGGAGCCGCGGCACCTGCGGGCGATGAAGGCGGCGGCCGACCGGGAGGTGGCGCTGGTGGACCAGGTGGTCGCCCCGCTGCGGCGCCACCGCAATCCGCAGACCCGGGCGCACGCGGAGACGACGGCGCGGGAGCTGGCCACCCTGTCGGTGCGGCTGCACGCGGCGATGGTGCAGGCCGGGCTGCGTGCGAAGGCGTAGTGCGGTGCGAAGGCGTGGTGCGGGCCCGGGGCGGGTTCCGGTGGTGCCGGCGGGGGAGCGGGTGCGGCGGGAATCGGCCAGCGCGGACCGGCTGCGCTTTCATATCGGCGGTGTGGGCCATAGGGTTGCCATGTGAATGAGCTCGACGTCGTGGGTGTCCGGGTGGAGATGCCGTCCAACCAGCCGATCGTGCTGCTGCGGGAGGTCGGGGGCGATCGGTATCTGCCGATCTGGATCGGCCCGGGAGAGGCGACCGCGATCGCCTTCGCCCAGCAGGGCATGACGCCGGTGCGGCCGCTGACGCACGACCTGTTCAAGGACGTGCTGGACGCGCTGGGCCACCAGCTCACCGAGGTGCGGATCAACGACCTGCGGGAGGGCGTCTTCTACGCCGAGCTGGTGTTCGCCGGCGGGGTCGAGGTGAGCGCCCGGCCGTCGGACGCGATAGCGCTGGCGCTGCGGACCGGTACGCCGATCTACGGGAGCGAGGAGGTCCTCGCCGAGGCCGGGATCTCGATCCCGGACGAGCAGGAGGACGAGGTCGAGAAGTTCCGCGAGTTCCTGGACCAGGTCTCGCCGGAGGACTTCGGGGGCCAGCAGTAGGGGTGCCGGGGTGGCCTGGCCGGTCGGTGTCCGGTGGGTTCTCCGGGTGCTGATTCCTTATCCGCGGTCGGGGGTGTCCGCAAGTCGTGGAGGGCCGAGCCCGTGGTCCTGCCCAGGTTGGGGCCACGCAAAACCACTCGGTTGAGTGACATTGGCGGTGACCCTCGGCGTGGCGATCGTTGACGGGTCTCTGGCGACTGCTTACCGTCAGGGATGGCTCCGCTTGGTTGGGCCACCCGGGGCCGGGACGGCCCGTACCAGCAGTGGACGGAGGTTGGCATGAGCGGCACCGGCGATGATCTGGCCGCCGGGGGCCTGTGCGCCGTGCACCTCCCGCGCAGCGGGCGCAGTCTCATCCCGCGCCCCTGGAGTGCCGAGACGGCCCAGGCCCCGGAACCCGAGCTGCCCAGAGTGGGACGCTTTCCCGCCGTGCAGGCGGGCCAGCCGGCGATCGAGCGGCTGGCGCCGACCTCGGCGCTGGTGGGCTACCGCGGGCCGACGGCCTGCGCGGCCGCCGGGATCACCTACCGGCAGCTGGACTACTGGGCGCGGACGGGCCTGCTGGAGCCGAGCGTGCGGTCGGCGTACGCGGCGGGCGCGCAGCGGCTGTACAGCTTCCGCGACATCCTGATGCTCAAGATCGTCAAGCGGCTGCTGGACGCCGGGGTGTCGCTGCAGAACATCCGGGTTGCCGTGAGCCACCTGCAGTCCGCCGAGCCGGCCGACTTCGCGGGGCTGACCCTGATGTGCGACGGCGCGACGGTGTACGAGTGCACCTCGCCGCAGCAGATGGCGGACCTGCTGGGCCGCGGCCAGGGGATGTTCGGCATCGCGGTCGGCGCGGTCGGCAGGGAGCTCGAGGCGTCCCTGGGCCGCCTGCACGGCGAGCGCACCGACACCGGGGAGACCCTGGTCGGGAACGACCCCATGGACGAGCTGGCGCAGCGCCGCAACCGCGCAGGCTAGGCTGCCGGGAGACGACCGCGAGAGGCCCGGACGGGGAACCGTCCGGGCCTCTCGGCGCGTCGGGGCAGGTGGATCGATCAAGGTACGGATCAGGGCGGGGGCAGGACCGGCATGAAGGTGGCGATACGGCGCCGGGCGGAGCGGACCCCGGGGGAGGCCCGAACCCCGGCCGAGGCCGGGACCTCGGCCCGGGCGGCCCGGGCGTCCCGGGTTCGTCGGGTGCCGGCCGCGCTGCTGCGCAAGGTCCGGCTGCCCCGGGTCCGGGTGCCGAGGGCCGGGAGCAAGGCCGGGCGCAGGCGCTGGTTCCAGGCCGGTGTGCTGCTGACCGTGGTCGCGACCGGCCCGTCCACCTGGCTCTGGCTGGGGGAGAGCGACCGTGTGGGCACCGTGGCGAGCGCGCCGAGCGCCCCGGTGGCGGTGGTGTTCGGCGCCGGTCTGTTCGACGGCGAGCCCTCGCCGTACCTGGCCCACCGGCTGGACGCGGCGCTGGCGCTCTATCAGCAGCACAAGGTGCAGGCGATCCTGGTGACCGGTGACAACAGCCGGACGGACTACGACGAGCCGGACGCCATGCGGCACTACCTGATCCAGCGGGGTGTACCGGAGATCCGGGTGGTGGGCGACTACGCGGGCTTCGACACCTGGGACTCCTGCGCCCGCGCGCGGCAGATCTTCGGGGTCGACCGGGCGGTGCTGGTCAGTCAGACCTTCCACGTGCGCAGGGCGCTGGCGCTGTGCCGGGCGGCGGGCATCGACTCGTACGCGGTCGGTGTGGACGAGTGGCACGACGCCACCTGGTTCTACGGCGGACTGCGGGAGATCCCGGGGGCGGGCAAGGCGGCGCTGGACGCCTGGCTGCGGCCCGACCCGCAGTTCCTCGGCCCGCGCGAGGCCGGGGTCGACCGGGCGCTGGCGGACGCGGCGGCGGGCTGAGCCGGCCGTGGCGGCCCCGCCCGGGCGGTTCGAGTGCCGGCCGTCCCGTGGCTCGAACGGAATGTCAGAGCCCTGCGGGATGATCGACGGGTGCGGACAGTGCCGAGCATCATCCACCTCGACATGGACGCCTTCTTCGCCGCGGTGGAGCAGGCGGCCAAGCCGAGCCTGCGCGGCAAGCCGGTGGTGGTCGGCGGGCTCGGCGGCCGCGGGGTGGTGTCCACCGCCTCCTACGAGGCGCGCAGGTTCGGCGTGCACTCGGCGATGCCGATGGCGCAGGCACGCCGGCTCTGCCCGAACGCGGCCTTCCTGACCGGCCGGTTCGAGGCGTACCGCTGGGCCAGTGACATCGTGATGGGCCTGCTGCGCGAGCGCTCGCCGCTGGTCGAGCCGCTCAGCCTCGACGAGGCCTTCGTGGACCTGGAGGCGGGCCCGTACGGTCCGGCGCTGGCCGCGGCGGGCCCGGCCGAGGGGAACGAGCTGGTGCTGGCGCTGGCGGAGGACCTCCGGGCCGACATCCTGGAGCGGACCGGCCTGACGGCCTCGGTGGGCGCGGCGGGGTCGAAGCTGATGGCGAAGATCGCCTCGGAGCAGGCCAAGCCGGACGGCCTGGTGCTGGTGGAGATCGGCTCGGAGCAGGCGGTGCTCAGCCCGATGCCGGTCCGCGCGCTGCCGGGCGTCGGTCCGGCCACCGAGCAGGTGCTGCGCCGGGTGGGGCTGAGCACGGTCGCCGATCTGGCGGCGGCGGGGCTGGACGAATTGGTGCAGCTTCTCGGCCGGGCGCACGGGGCCGGGGTGTTCCAGATGTCGATAGGTCTCGACGAGCGGGCGGTGGTCGCGGACCGGGACGCCAAGTCGGTCTCGGTCGAGGACACCTTCGAGGTCGACCTGGCCGACCGGGACCGGATCATGCACGAGATCGACGTGCTGGCGGCGCGCTGCGTGGGCCGGCTGCGGGCGACCGGACGGTCGGGCCGCACGGTGGTGCTCAAGGTCCGCCGCTTCGACTTCTCCACCCTGACCCGCTCGGAGACGCTGCGCGGGCCGACCGACGACCCGGAGGTGATCGCCTCCACGGCCAGACGGCTGGCGATGCAGGTGGACACCACGGGCGGGGTCCGGCTGCTCGGGGTGGGGGTCGCCCAGCTGGCGGACTACACCCAGGAGGACCTGTTCGCGCAGGCGGTACGGGAGGCCGCCGAGGCGCACGAACGGGCACAGGCCCAGGAGCGGGCCGAGGCGCAGGACGCCGGTGTGCCCGCCGTGCCGCAGGCGGACCGGGAGGCGTCGGCCGCCGAGGCGGAGCCGGAGCCGGAGGCGGTGCGCCGCTGGTGGCCGGGCCAGGACGTGACGCACGAGGAGTACGGCCCGGGCTGGGTGCAGGGCAGCGGGGTGGGCCGGGTGACGGTCCGGTTCGAGACCCCGGACAGCCCGCCCGGGCGGGTGCGCACCTTCTCGGTCGACGACCCGGCGCTGGCGCCCTCGGCCGCCCTGCCGTTGCGCTGAGCCGACCTCGGGCCGAACTGCCGCTGCCCCGAGCCGGCCTTGTGCCGGGCTGTCGCTGTGCCGGGCCGCCGCTGCGCCCGCCTCGGGTTGGACTGCCCGGCGGGGTGCGGGTACGACGACGGCCCCGCACCCGTCCAGGTGCGGAGCCGTCGGTCGGCCGGGGCCGGGGTGGTCGCGATGCCCTCGTCGACCCGCCGGGGCCCGGTCTCCTCGCGCCCCGTCCCGAGCGCGAGGGGGACGCCTCGTCAGGCGTCGGTCTTGGCCAGCTCGGGGCTGGTGGCGGCCGCCTCGGTGGGCGTGGTGGCCGGCTTGATGGTGCGGATCGCGAACGGTACGGCGGCGGCGATCAGGCACATCACGCCGGCGGTCCAGAACGCGTGCTTGTAGGCGTCCAGGGTGGGCAGCAGCACCGGGATCGGCAGGCCCTTGATGGTGTCGCCGGTGAGGATGGCGCCCATCACGGCGGTGCCGACGGCGCCACCGACGGTGCGCAGCACCGCGTTCATGCCGTTGGCGATGCCGCTCTGCTCGATCGGCACGGCGCCGTTGATGTAGGCCGGCATCGCGGCGTAGGCGAGGCCGACGCCGAGGCCGAACACGGCGGAGGCGGTGTAGATGTCGCCCTCGGCGCTGTGGCGGACGGCGAGGTAGACCATGGCGGCCGCGCCGAGCACGCCGCCGAGCACCAGCGGCAGGCGCGGGCCGCGGCGGGCGATCAGCAGGGCGCCGACGGGAGCGGCGATCATCGAGCCGATTGCGGACGGCAGCAGCATGACGCCGGCGTGCAGCACGGTGGCGGTGAAGCCGTAGTGGGCGAGCTTCTCCGGGGTCTGCGCGAAGTTGCTGATCACCAGGAAGGAGCCGTACATCCCGAAGCCGATCAGCAGGCCGGAGATGTTGGTGAAGGCGACGGCCGGGCGGGACATCATCTTCATGTCGACCAGCGGGTGGCTGACCTTGGTCTCGATGATGATCCAGACCAGGGCGACGACGGCGGCGACGGCGAACAGGCCGAGGGTCTTGTTGGAGGTCCAGCCCCAGTTGTTGCCCTGGCTGACGGCGACCAGCAGCGCGGACAGCCAGCCGGCCAGGGTGAGCGCGCCGAGCGGGTCGGCGCCGCCCTCCTTGTCGATGACCGGGTCCTTGGGCACCCGCAGGGCGACCAGGGCGACCGCGATCAGACCGAAGATCAGGCCCATCCAGAAGATGGACTTGTAGCTCCAGTGCTCCAGCAGCAGGCCGGTGGCGACCAGGCCGAGGCCGCTGCCGACGCCCATCGAGGCGCTGATCGCCGCGACGCCGCCGGTGACCTTCTCCCGGGGGAGTTCGTCACGGACGATGCTGATGGCCAGCGGCAGCACGCCACCGCCGGCGCCCTGCAGGACGCGGGCGACGACCAGCCAGGTGAAGGAGTGGGTGCCGACCGCGAGCGCGGAGCCGGCCACCAGGCCGGCCAGCGAGACCAGCAGCATCGGCTTGCGGCCCCGCAGGTCGCCGAAGCGGCCGAGCAGCGGGGTCAGGACGGCGGCCGAGAGCAGGTTGGCCGTCATCAGCCAGGTGATGTTGGAGCCGGAGACGTTCAGTTCCTTGGCCAGCGAGGGCAGGATCGGGACGACTGCGGTCTGCACCACGCTGAACGCCAGCATGGCCAGCACCAGGGCGGGGAGCACCCGGGCACTGGTCGGCTTGTCGGCCGTGATGGTGGGCTGAGATGCCTCACTCACGGTTCTTCCTCCGGTTCTGGCTGCCCGAGCTCAGTGCTTCAGGCGAGAGATAGTGAATCGAATGAAGTAACCATGCCGCTCAATAGTTCACTGTGTCAAATATCGATCGCTGAAGCTTCGGCAGCGCGGAGGTCCCGCCCCCGCGGTGGCGGGGACGGGACCTCGGTGGCGGGCGGGCGGCAGCGGACCGCGGCGGCTCAGGACGGCCGCAGCGGCTCCGGCCGCAGGGACTCGGCGGGCCGCTGCACCGGACCGACCGGCGGCGGCACCGGAGGATTCGTGGCGGACGTGCTGTCGTGGATCTCCACCTGCTCGCGGCGGAGTTCCTCGCGGATCACCTCCTCCTCGGTGTACCGCTCCACCACCAGGCGGACCCGCTCGATCGGGGCCAGGTACTTGCGCACCACCGCCCGCTCCTCGCGCAGGGTCACCTCCTCCATGCCCTCGACGATCTCCTGCTCGGTCAGCGACGCGCGCTCCGCCTCGGTCACCGGCACCCGCTCGACCCGGACCCGCTCCCGGACCACCGGCACCTTGCGCTCCACCGGCTCGCTGGTCACGTACTTGCGCAGCCGCGCGGTCCCCAGCACGTGCCACTCGGTGGTGATGTCCAGCCGCTCCTCGCGGCAGGTGATCTCCACCGGCCCGCTCGGTGCGCTGGACGCCGGGCCCGAGGGCTGCTGCGCCGCGCCCGGCATCCTGGTGTCGCCCTGGGCGTCGTGGTGGTTGGACGGCTGCGGGGCGGCGGACTGCGGCGCGCCGTGCTGGGTGGTCGCCTGGTGGGCGGCCAGCGGGGAGCCGAGCTGCATGGTCGGGGGGTCCTCGGCGGGCGCCGCCTGCGGCGCCGCGGCCGGGGCGGGGGCCGGTGCCGCCACCGGGGCGGCGGCGTGCGGGGCGAACGGCGCCGCGTTGGTCGCACTCGGCTCGGGCGCGGTCATCGTCTGCGGCGAGGAGGAGACCTTGCCGAAGTCCCGGTCCTTGCTGCGGTCGGCCGCCACCGCGGCGGCGGCCGCGGCCGAACCGTTGGTCGCGGCGGGCGGCGGCGGGGTGCCGCCGCCGGCGTCCAGCCCGTAGTAGCGGTAGAGCTGCAACTCCTGGGCGGGCGAGAGGTGCTGGCCCACACCGAAGTCCGGGGACTCCTTGATCAGCGACTTGTCGTACGGGACCCGCAACTCGTCGCCGGCGAACTCGCTGGTGGTCAGCGGGACGAACGCGTCCCGGCCGAAGATCCCGGTCCGCACCGCAGCCCACTCGGGCTCCCCGGTCGCGTCGTCGAGATACACCTCGTCGACCGTACCGATCTTGTCACCGTTCCGGTCGACCGCCTTGTGTCCGATCAGGTCGCGCGGATCGATATCGGTCTGCACGCTGTCCTCCAGTCCGCCTGCTCCTGACTAGGCCGTCGAGGGGGCGGTCGGAGGAGCTGGCCGCCCGCCACTTCACACGAAAAGCCATCAATCGGACGTAGGCGACCCGGGCGCCGCCGTCCGGGGAACGGCGGCGCGGACCGGCCGCCCCTGGCCCGTGATCCGCGGGAATCTCGCTGGTACCCTGGGCGGCGACCGCCGAGCCCGCTCGGGAGAGTCCCTGGGCCCGCCGCAGCGGGCGGCCAGGGCGCCGAAGGAGCAACTCCTCCCCGGAATCTCTCAGGCACCCGTACCGTGTGGGACAGGTCACTCTGGAAAGCAGGGCAGGACCGCCGGCGCGGGAGCCGACGGCACCACCCTCACCGACGGTGCAAGCCGACGGGTGGCCCTCCGGGCCGCCCGTGCGGGCGAAGCTCTCAGGTCCCGATGACAGAGGGGGAGGCCTGTCGGGTTCGTGCGCTCAAGGTCCCCGCCGCCCAGCGGCGGTGCAGGCCGGTCGGCGCCCGCACCCCAGCCGGTCATCGACCAGGAGGCCTCGACCCCCATGAACGCCCAGCCGACCCACGGTCGCCGCAGCGACGCCACCCTCGCCGAACTCGAGCTGGCCAGCCCCTTCGAGACCCGCCACATCGGCCCCGACGCGGCCGCCCAGGAGAAGATGCTGGCCCACGTCGGCTACGCCTCCCTGGACGAGCTGTCCGACGCCGCCGTGCCCGACACCATCAAGAGCCTCACCGCGCTCGGCCTGCCGGCCGGCCGCAGCGAGGCCCAGGTGCTCGCCGAACTGCGCGAGCTGGCCGACCGCAACCAGGTCCTCACCTCGATGATCGGCCTCGGCTACTACGGCACCTTCACCCCGCCGGTGATCCTGCGCAACGTGCTGGAGAACCCGGCCTGGTACACCGCCTACACCCCGTACCAGCCGGAGATCTCCCAGGGCCGCCTGGAGGCGCTGCTCAACTTCCAGACCCTGGTCTCCGACCTGACCGGCCTGGACACCTCCGGCTCCTCGCTGCTCGACGAGGCCACCGCCGCCGCCGAGGCGATGGCGCTGGCCCGCCGGGTCACCAAGGTCAAGGGCGGTGTCTTCCTGATCGACGCCGACACCCTGCCGCAGACCGTCGCGGTGATCGAGACCCGCGCCGTGCCGACCGGCGTCGAGGTGGTCGTCGCCGACCTCTCCGACGGCATCCCGGCCGAGATCGCCGAGCGCGGCGTCTTCGGCGTGCTGCTCCAGTACCCCGGCGCCTCCGGCGCGGTCCGCGACCTCGCGCCGCTGATCGAGCAGGCGCACGGCCTCGGCGCGGTCGTCGCGGTCGCCGCCGACCTGCTGGCGCTCACCCTGCTGAAGTCGCCGGGCGAGCTCGGCGCCGACATCGCCTGCGGCACCTCGCAGCGCTTCGGCGTTCCGATGGGCTTCGGCGGCCCGCACGCCGGCTACCTGGCCGTGCGCGCCCAGTACGCCCGCAACCTGCCCGGCCGCCTGGTCGGCGTCTCGGTCGACAACGACGGCAACCGCGCCTACCGCCTCGCCCTGCAGACCCGCGAGCAGCACATCCGCCGCGAGAAGGCCACCAGCAACATCTGCACCGCCCAGGTGCTGCTCGCCGTGATGGCCTCCATGTACGCGGTCTACCACGGCCCCGACGGCCTGGCCGACATCGCCCGCCGCACCCACCGCTACGCCGCCGCCCTCGCCGAGGGCCTGACGGCCGGCGGCGTGGAGCTCGTCCACGGCGCGTTCTTCGACACCGTCACCGCCCGCGTCCCCGGCCGCGCCGCCGAGGTGGTCGCCGCCGCGGCCGAGGCCGGTGTCAACCTGTACCAGGCCGACGCCGACACTGTCTCGATCTCCTGCGACGAGACCACCACCCGCGAGCACCTGGCCGCCGTCTGGGCGTCCTTCGGCCTGAAGGACACCGCGGTCGCCGAGGCCGCCGACACGCTGCCCGCGGCCCTGCTGCGCGAGGACGAGTACCTCACCCACCCGGTCTTCCACAGCCACCGGTCCGAGACCGCCATGCTGCGCTACCTGCGCCGCCTGTCGGACCGCGACTACGCGCTGGACCGCGGCATGATCCCGCTGGGCTCCTGCACCATGAAGCTCAACGCGACCACCGAGATGGAGCCGGTGACCTGGCCCGAGTTCGGCCAGCTGCACCCCTTCGCCCCCGCCGAGCAGGTCCAGGGCTTCCTCAGCCTGATCCACGGCCTGGAGCAGCAGCTGGTCGAGGTGACCGGCTACGACGCCGTCTCCATCCAGCCCAACGCCGGCTCCCAGGGCGAGCTGGCCGGCCTGCTCGCCGTCCGCGCCTACCACCTGGCCAACGGCGACACCCAGCGCGACGTCTGCCTGATCCCGTCCTCCGCGCACGGCACCAACGCCGCCTCCGCCGTGATGGCCGGCATGCGGGTCGTCGTGGTCAAGACCCTGGTCGACGGCGACGTGGACGTCGAGGACCTCAAGGCCAAGATCGAGCTCCACCGCGACCAGCTCTCGGTGCTCATGGTCACCTACCCGTCCACCCACGGCGTGTACGAGACCGAGATCACCCAGATCTGCGCCCTGGTGCACGAGGCCGGTGGCCAGGTGTACGTCGACGGCGCCAACCTGAACGCCCTGGTCGGCCTCGCCAAGCCGGGCAAGTTCGGCGCCGACGTCTCGCACCTGAACCTGCACAAGACCTTCTGCATCCCGCACGGCGGCGGCGGCCCCGGCGTCGGCCCGGTCGCAGTCCGCGAGCACCTCGCGCCGTACCTGCCCAACCACCCGCTGCAGGCGGAGGCCGGCCCGGCCACCGGCGTCGGCCCGATCTCGGCCGCCCCCTGGGGCTCGGCCGCGATCCTGCCGATCTCCTGGGCGTACGTGCGCCTGATGGGCGGCGAGGGCCTCAAGCGCGCCACCCAGGTCGCGGTGCTGAACGCCAACTACATCGCCAAGCGCCTGGCCCCGCACTACCCGGTGCTCTACACCGGCCCCGGCGGCCTGGTCGCGCACGAGTGCATCATCGACCTGCGCCCGCTCACCAAGGAGACGGGCGTCAGCGTCGACGACATCGCCAAGCGCCTGATCGACTACGGCTTCCACGCCCCGACCATGTCCTTCCCGGTGGCCGGCACGCTGATGATCGAGCCCACCGAGTCCGAGGACCTGCACGAGATCGACCGGTTCTGCGCCGCGATGATCGAGATCCGGGCGGAGATCGAGAAGGTCGGCTCGGGTGCCTGGCCCGCCGAGGACAACCCGCTGGCCAACGCCCCGCACACCGCCGCCACCATGGCCGGTGAGTGGGAGCACGCGTACTCGCGCCAGGAGGCGGTCTTCCCGGCCGGCGTCAACCCGGCCGACAAGTACTGGCCGCCGGTGAGCCGGATCGACGGCGCGTACGGCGACCGCAACCTGGTCTGCTCCTGCCCGCCGCTGGACGACTACGGCGTCTGATCCACGGCGGCCCGGGCCACGGCGCCCGGGCGGCACGCGGAAGGGCCCCGGAGGATGCGATCCTCCGGGGCCCTTCCGGTCGTCACCCAGGCCGGGGCCGCCGCTCAGGCGGCGAAGGCCAGCGGGCGGTGCGGGGCGATCACCCGGCCGTCGGGCAGCAGTTCGCCGGTGTCCTCGAAGAGCAGGACGCCGTTGCACAGCAGGCTCCACCCCTGGTCCGGGTGGAGCGCGACGGGGACGGCCGCCTCGCGGTCGGGGGAGTCGGCGGTAGGACACTCAGGACGGTGCTGGCACATCGTTGTACCCTCGCTTCGGTCGCGATCCACACCCGCCGCACGGCCACCCCCCTGGGCGCCGCCCTGCCGGCGGATCCTGCCGGCCGGTCCAGGTGTGAACCGGCCGCGCAACGGGTAGGACAGCAGGTCCTCCGTGCTGGTTCCCAGTGTCGGCCCCCGGTGGCCGCCGCGCAGCCATTTCGTGACGTGCGCCACAGATCGGAACCGTAGACCACCCGACCGGCGGCCGTCGTCGCTCCCGGAATGCCGGACGGGCCATCGCCCACTGACCCGAACCGGTCAGTGGCGGTGCTCTGCCACGGCGTGCTGGAGATGGTGGACGACCCGGCGGAGGCCCTGGGCAGCCTCACCGGG
>NZ_JBEZIR010000150.1:8858-20327 GCF_040651175.1 Kitasatospora sp. NPDC048540 | reverse complement strand
CCTCGCTGTTCGCCCGCTTCGCCTCCCGCCAGGACGACTCCCCGCAGATGAAGATGATCGCCGCGCTGCGCAACCAGTTCGGCGGCCACGCGGTCCAGGGAGCAGCGGAGCATGGGTGAACTCCTCGTGCTGCGCCACGGCGAGACGCAGTGGTCACGATCCGGACGTCACACCGGGCTCACGGACATTCCGCTCACCGCACGTGGGGAGGAACAGGCACGGTCGGCCGCTGGTCTGCTTCACGGCAGACGGATCGGCCTGGCCCTGGTGAGCCCGCTGCGACGCGCGGTACGGACCGCCGAGTTGGCCGGTCTCGGCGGATTCCAGCTGGATCCGGATCTCCACGAGTGGGACTACGGCCTGTACGAGGGGGTCACCACCGCGCAGATCGAGAAGACGAGACCGGGCTGGAACCTGTGGACGGACGGTGTCCCGGACCGGGGGCCGGGAGATCCGGGCGAGGATGCGGAGAAGGTGGGACGCCGAGTGGACCGGGTCCTGCGAAAGGTCCGATCCGCCATGACCGACCAGGACGCGGGTGAGGACGTCATCGTCGTCGCCCACTCGCACGTCCTGCGGGTGCTGGTCGCGCGGAGCCTGGGACTCGCGCCCGGTGGTGGCGCGCTCTTCCAGCTCGGCACCGCGGCGATGGGGACGATAGGCACCGAACACGGCCGAGCGGTCGTCACCGGCTGGAACATCATCTCCGTCGACGGCTGATGGAGCTGCGGCCCCGGCCCGCTCGCTCGACAGCGAATCCGGGCACGCGTCCGGGGCCGCTACGGCGGTCCTCACTCCCCGCTCCGTATGCCCCGGCGATGCCCATGCCGCTGCCCGAACCGGGCAGTCGGACCCAATTCGAGCACAGCGGTGTGAGGCCGTCGGACCTTCCATCGACCAGGGCCGACCGCCCGCCCGACGGAGCAAGAACCCATGCCGGTACCCGCCTCCGGTCAGGTCGAACTTGAGGTAGGTGCCGCTGGCGTCCTGCTCGCCGCCGACCTGTGTGCCGAGCCCGAAGTGCGTCCGAGGTGGGTTCGGTTCGAGCAGGACCGCCGACGTGACGGGAACGGCCGTCTCGATCTCCAGGTCGCGCAGATCGCTTGAGATGTTCGCCCTCCAGGTGTCGACGGAATCCTGTTCGTGGCGGGCGGGCGGGCGGGCGGCGGGCGGGCGGGCGGCGCGGCGAGCCGGTGGGGCTGCGCACACCTGGCCACCGTCACGCCGCACGGTGACGAAGTGACCGCGCCACCCGTCATCGGTCAGTCTCACGTGGCCGTACTCCTGCCGGCGTGATGCCCCCCGAGCCCGTCGATGAGGTCCAGGTGGTCTCCCCGGCCCGGGAACGTCATGTCTCTCCCTCGGCGCCGGGCGAGCCGGAGAGCGCCTGGACGTCCCTCGCCGTAGAGCGCCGCGTTCCCGAGCCGTAGGACGTTCGCGCAGCCGGCCCGGCAACGCATCTGAGTCCGGCGTTGCGCTGTCACACCGGCCCGGACCGGGCGGCGCGGTGGCGATACAGCGTCGTCTCCACGACCCGGTCCGCTCCGGGACCGGGTAGGAGCCCGGCGACGACCTACTCCCGCATCGCTCCTTCCATTTCCATCAGCCGGCGGTGGTCATTCGGCCGAGGGAGCCGCCGGGGCCGACTTGTCGAACATGCCGCACACTGCGGCTGTCTGAAGCTCCTGCGCAGCTCGTGCGAGCTCGGGGAAAGCCGTCTGAGTCTCGGCGAACGCCTCCGTCAAGATGACGATCGACGCCGTACGAGTGCCCGTCGGATCGGTGGCATTGGTCGTCAGATAACCGGGGATGCCGCCGTCGTGGGACCACACCGTGCCGCAGGCCGTCTGGCCGGTCTCGATGCCCAGCCCGTATCCGGGCCCGTCCGGCTGGTCCGGGAAGATCGGCACCGTGGCGCGCATCTGCGCCAACTGCGCGGCGGGCAGCAGCTTGCCGGCGAACAGCGCATTGTAGAACCGGTCCCAGTCGGCCGCGCTGGACACGACCGCGCCGGCCGCCCCGGCCCACCAGGGGCTGTTGGCGGAGACGTCCACATGGCCGTCGTGGCGGGCTCCGCCGTAGTTCCTGAGCTCGTCCGGTACGTCCGGCGGCATGTGGGCCGCATCGGGTTCGTAGCCATGGGCGTGGGGACCTCGCCAGGTGGAGCCCGTGGCCAGGTAGGTGTCCTTGAGGCGGAGCGGCCGGGCGATGCGGTCCTGGACCAGGTCCGCCAGACTCTGCCCCGTGACCTTCTCCAGGACGGCGCCGACGGCGATGTAGTTGGTGTTGCTGTACGACCAGCTCGAACCAGGTGCGAAGAGCGGATCGTGCCCGGTGCCGAGGTCGAGCAGTTGCGCCGCGGATCGCGGCCTGCGGTCCGTGCCCAGGATCGAGGTCAGCATCACGGGGTCCTGCGTGTAGTCGAACAGGCCGCTGGTGTGGTTCAGCAGCATGCGCAACGTGATCGCGCGGCCGTTGGGTATCCGGCCCGGCAGCCACTTGTCCACCGGGTCGGTCAGGGTGAGCTTGCCCTCACCGACCAGTTGCAGGACGAGGGTGGCCATCATGGTCTTGGTGTTGGATCCCATCCGTACCTCGTCGTCCACCTGGATCCGGTGGTCCCGCAGGGTCCAGGTCGCCTGTTCGGCGATCTCGATCGGCTCGCCACGGCCGTCGTCCACCCGCACGATGACGCCGGGTGCGCCGGCGGCCACCAGTGCCCGTGCCAGCCGGTCCAGTCGGGCGCGCTGCTGTGCCTTGCTGCCGGGCCGGGCGTAGTACCCCTCGGCGGGGGAGGGGCCGGAGACCGGTGCGGCGTTCGTGGGTACGACGTCCGCCGAGAACGTGGTCGCCTTCTCGGCGTTCGGAGTGCGGGCGGTGCTCGCCTCCGCCTGCCCGGGCGTACCGAGGACGGCGACCAGTCCGGACACTGCGAGGAGGGACGCGACCGTGGTGCGGCCGGCCCGGTGCCGACGAGGAGCAGGGCTGGTACGCGCATGTCCGTGCAGGCCGGGGCGAGGCGATTCGGGCTGGGGTTCCGGTGTCATGCCCGCACCCTTCCAGGCCGGCGGCCCCTCAGTCACTGGGGTGCACCACACACTCGGGGGTAGGGCTTGCCCCACGCCGCCACGTCGTGCAGGCCGCCACGTGCCGAAGGCGGGCTAAGGATCCCCTACGGGAAGCATCGGGATAACTTTGCAAAGCCTTAAGAAAGCTTCTATATGATGACCATTCGGGAGTTATGGCTGCTAATCGAGGACGCAATTCCACGCGGAGTGGTCTCTGCCCGTTGACCGGCGTGCTGTGCTGCCGTTCACCATCGAAGCGTCAGTGAACCAGGAGAAGTAGGTTGTCCGCACCGACCGGCATTTCGCTGCAAGGCCGCCATAATCCACTCCAACTCTTCCTTTCTTTCGTGCCTCTGACGGTGGAGGTCGACGGCACGGCCGAGAGTGGATCATGGCGCAACCGTTTCGTCCCGCTGGCCCCTGGTGTGCACCAGGTCACGGTCTTCTTCCGGTACATGTTCAAAGCGCGGTGCTGTGAGGCCACCCTCAGGATCGAGGTCGCAGACGGCCAGGAGATCTCACTGGAGTACCGTGCGCCGCAACTCGTCACCTCACCGGGAAGTCTCACGTTCGCCCGTTAGAGGTCCGACCGCTTCGATCGCTCACCGTCCGCAACGCGATCCCGTCTCGGATCCTTCCTCGAGGGAGACTGCATGCGTCCGCTTCTGCTAGGTCTGGTCATCGCCGGTTCTGCGATCTCCATTGCCGCGTGCAGCAGCGGCTCACCCCCCCAGCCATCAGGCCTCGTCCGGGAGCGCGCCGTCGGTCCCCGGTGCGCCGTCGGTGTCGTATCCGCCGTCGTTCGCCACGGATGTCCAGGTCAAGCTCGTCGCGTGGTTCCAGGACAGCCGTCACCGGCAGGGAATGGAAGCAATCGACCACGCCGTCGCCTCCTTCACCCGCAGTGTGGCCGTCGACCCGGTCACGCCGGACGACTTCGAGCGGATCCGGTCGGCGTGCAGCGACCTCGACCACGATCTCAGCCTCACCAAGGAGTTCGACCCATGCCAGAACCGCAGACCCAGGCACCGTGGTCGCCGGTACTCACGAGCCTGCAACGAGCTGCCGCCGACTGCCTCTCCGCACCGAGCTGAGGACGGGCGACGAAGGTCACCCGCACCGGGTGCACCGGTCGTTCTGACGTCTCCACCATGACTGGACGTGCCGGCTCATGAAAGAACATCAGCTCCGGGTAGGAGCCGAAGATCCGTGCGGCCCTGTGCCCTTCCGGAGCGTCCGGAGCGGGAACCGCGGAGCCCGGGTCGCCGCCCGGCCGACTCCGGCCGGTGGTTCCACGGCCACGAGTGCGGGATTGCGACTATCCGCGGTGAGGATTTCCCCCGGCCTGTGCCGGGGCCTTCGAACTACGACTGTGAGGGCGTGACATGGGAGTGCAGGCGTTGCCGCGTGAATACCGGGTCGAGGCACGCAAGGCGACGGTCGTCATCTCGACCGCGGGGTTGTCGGTATTCGTTCTACTGCAACCGTTATGGGCGAGCGGTTCCATCGCGGGGTGGGTGAAACTGCTGGCCGGGTCGTCGCTGCTGGTGCTCTTCGGGAAGCTGCTGGTATCCGTTCGTGGTTACAGGACCACGGTGGATGTCAAGGGAATCCACGTTCGCGCAGGTCGCACTCGGACGCTGGGATGGAGAGAGGTGCAGGGCATACGAGCCAGTCCCAACCCGAGTGCCGACCTCTCCCCCAACTCACCCAGAACGATCGTGTACGCGTACGACAGCAGGGGCGGACGGCTGCAGCTGATGCACGTGGATGACCGGAACGTCGACGTCGATCGGGAGGTTGCGATCATCCGGGCCGCGTGGGTCGAGCTGCGCGGCGACGACTGGGTGCCCAGGGCGGAGGTCTGGCAGCGGATCCGGTCGAACGACCGGCGCGAGGCCCGAACGTTCCGGTGGATGGTCCTGCTCGCCACTCCGGTCGTTCTCGGGCTGCTGCTGTGGTGGGTAGCGCTACGGATCACCCGCTGAGCCCGGGTCCGTTCGCCCTCGCGGTTCTGCCCCCGGTCGACGGGCGTTGTACGGAGATGCCGCTCCGACCGATACCGAGAGCAGGACGAAGCCTTCCGCCGGGCATCGCCCGCTGCGACGTCCACTCGTACCCCAGCCGGTCCCGACCGAATCACGCCGACCAGAGCTGTCTCGGACCGCGCCGAACCCCCGCACCCGTGCGGGACGAAAGAACCTCGAAGGGACACACCGTGCGAGAAAGGTGTGGTGATGAGACGCATTGTCGTCGGTGCCATCGGATGTGCAGCGTACCTGGCGGTCCCCCAGGCGGTCTTTGCGCTCGACAGCTGGATGCGGGACGGTCGGCCGGTCCGCATCAGTTCAGCGGTGCGTGAGGTCGTCGGCGACGAAGTACAGGGTGTCAACACCGGCCCCTGGCGTGGATGATCTCCGGTCTCTTCTCCGTTGCCTGGCCGATCGTGATCATCGGGGCGATCTGGGAGAAGCTCCTGGGCCGTGGTCCTCAAACTCACCGTCGAGCCGGCCTTCATGGCCGTTGAGGCCCGCAACGGCCTGAACGGCAGGTGGGAGACGGTTCCGCTGGCGTTCCGTAAGCAGCGGGGCAGGGGTGTCCGCTCGGCCGACGTCATCTGGAGGGTCACGGTCCGGCGGGGGAGTAGAAGGACGTCCACCTGCTCCTGGGCGCCCCGATGGGCAAGCCGCATGCCGGTGCGGCCAACGGCGGCGCCGGCCCGCCCGCCACCCTGCATTCGGAGGTCAAGGGCTGATGGCAGGAGTTCCCGCTCGAGCCGGCCGTGCAGGACACCCGATACCGTCGAGGTCGGCGTCATCTCCAACGACGTGGTCGGTCTACCAGGGACGCCGTTGCAAGTGGTGAGCCGGTCGAGTTCGACGCGGTGCTCAGGAGCCTGACGCCGTCCGCCTGCACCAACCTCGGCAACGTGCTGTTCGCCGACGCTCACGCCGAGGTCGACGGCCGTCGTGCCGGCGACCTCTGGACCGTCCTGCCCGCGGTCACGGTGCCCGGTGAGGACAACGGGCTCGGTGGTCTCTACCTGGACGGCCGCGCCCCCGGTCCGGGCACCGGCCGGCCACGACCGGTGTCGGGGAGTTCGTCGTGCCGGTAGTAGGGGGTGCGGACGGCGGCGCCGGCGCCCCGGTAGGCGCGGTCGGCGAGGGCGAGGATCTCGCGGGTGCGGCAGCCCTGGACGATGCCGTGGGCGCGGGCCGCGGTCAGGTCGTGGATGCGGCCCGGCAGGGGCAGGGATTCGGGCAAATTTGGTTACCCAAACGGCAATGGAGTATTTCGGGATGGGCATATAGCTTGAATGATCCGGTCGATCGGCGACGAGAAGGGTCAGGACTTGTGGAAGTTGTTTCGGAAATGTTCGCGAGCGACGCCGTGGCATACTTCGCCGAACTCGGACCCAAGACGAGATATAACTTCGACTTGCAGCAGATGCTCGCTGCGTGCTGCTATGCAGTCGACTACGGTGATATTTTCAACAGTGAAGTACTGGGGCATCTCGTCTCCAGCGCATGGATCGAGACTGGGTCGGACGAAAAGAACCTCGCAGAAATTGCACGCCTCGGTCAGGCAACTCTTGAGAGATTCAATGCACTTGAAGAATTGTGGATTGAATTCAATGCCACATGGGAAAGGGTCGGGCCGAAAACGCTCCTAGGTATATCAACCCAGGATCCAGATCATGTAGCATTCACCGAGGCAAGGGAAGCCCTGGCGAGTCTTAGCAAGACCACGCCACGCGCACTCCTCGCTCACTTCGATGCAAAGTATGCTCACATGTGAATCAACTTCTGGACCATTCTCGGGCCGAACCGCCCCGGGTTCGATAGAGACTCGATTTCGTGTCAGGATTCGAGTCATGGCACGTCCGTTTTCCTACCCGTCTGAGCTTCGCCGTCGTGCGGGACGCGCCGTGGACACCGGCTGCCGCCCCCTGCACTTCGCCGGCCGCCCGACCCCCGCTACGGGAAGGCCGAAGCGCTGGCATGGGACCGCATGCATCCCAGGCTTCAGCGCTGCGGCCCTGGCGGGAATACACCTTCGCCCGCGCCCGACGCGTCCACATCCGCGGCCGCCCCGGCTCGCAACAGGCCCTGACGCCGACTGCTGTTGATCTTCACGAGCACCTCGGCCGCGCGCCATGTGTCTCCGGCCGCGGGCCGCCGGCGCCGCAGCCCGTTCCCGTAGGCCTGCCCGATCTTCAGGCACCACCGGCGCACCGTCTCGTCCGAGACGGGCACCCCGCGGGTGGGCGTCAGCCCCCCGACCTCACGGAAGCCCAGTCCTTCCACCGCCTGCCTGCGGTCGTCAAGGCCATCGCCGATGGAAGAGATTCAGTCACGTCTGCTTCGCTTTTCGCAGGGCCTTGTAGACGACCTCGGCCTTGCCGGTGTGGCCGATGCGTTCAAGGCCCAAGCCGAACATGCGGGCAGTGGTTTTATCCGGCACTTGACGGATTATTGACGTCAGGGCGGCGTCGGGTAGTTCAGAAAGGAGGATGGCCTTTCTCGCCCAGTTCATTATTGTGAAGGTTTTGGCGGCGTGGCCGGGTTCCATGGCGGGGATGATGGTCGCGGCCAGTTCCGTTCTGCCCGCCTCGCACAAGATCTGGAGCAGCTCACTGGCCGCCCTTGCGGAGGATTCTCGGGCTATCGCCGTCAGGGTGGCGTGGGGCAACCGCAGCAGGAGAGTAGTCTTGATCGCCTCGTCCATTATTGTGACGGTTTTGGCGGCGTGGCCGGGTTCCATGGCGGGGATGATGGTCGCGGCCAGTTCCGTTCTGCCCGCCTCGCACAAGATCTGGAGCAGCTCACTGTCCTCCCTTGCGGAGGATTCCCGGGCTATCGCCGTCAGGGTGGCGTCGGGCAACCGCAGCAGGAAAGTAGTCTTGATCGCCTCGTCCATCGCCATGACGGCCTCGGCGGCAGCGCGGGGTTCCATGGCGACGAGGAAGATCATGGCCTGCTCCGTCCGGCCGGTTTTCCACAAGGTCCGGAACAAGGTGCGAGCAAGCCATGTAGAGGCCATTGCCGTCAGGGTGGCGTCGGGCAGGTGATCCAGGAGGGCGGCCTGACGCTCCGGGGCCATCGCATCGAGGCCTGCTGCGGCGGCCTCGGGGGTCATCGTCCCGAGAGCGGCCGCGGCCTGCTGGGGGTTCTCGCCAGCCAGTCCGTTGAGGAGTCGCGTGAGCAGGGTGGGGCGTTCGGCGCCGAGGAGGCTGAGCATCTCGTCGAGGACGGGTTGTCCGGGGCCGTGGAGTGCGTTGTGCAGGAGCCGGGCGAAGTGTCCGTCGGCGTCGCCGCCGTCGTGGGTGTCGAGGCGGATGAGGGAGGAGGCTCCCAGGCGTGCTGCGCCGTCGATCGGTGCGGCGAGAAGGATGTTGACGAGCAGGGCCGTTCCGTCGGCGCCGTTGAGGAGCAGTTGTGCGCCCAGTCTGACCACGGCTTGTCGGTATTGGTCCTGGCCGATGAGGGAGGTCATCATCGTGCCCGTGGCCTGGGGGGCTCTTCCCTGGGCGATCGTGAGGAGCCCGATGAGGGTTTCCGGGTGGTCGATGCCTTCGTTGATGATGCCGCCGTAGATCTCGGCGGCGGTCGCCGCGTTGAGGAGCGACTCGGTGAGCATGATTCGGTTGTCGGGGTGCGCGGCCAGGCGGATCGCGGTGGGGAGCATGGCCTTGGGGTGGGTGAAGGCGACTTCCAGGACGCTCTCGGGTTGCAGGGCCCCGTCGGGGACGGAACGGACGAGGTGCCTCAGGACTTCGACGGCTCCTGCGGGGGATTGTTTGGCGACCGAGACCAGGAGTGCCGCGGCGGCATGGATGTTGTGCAGATCGTTCAGCGCTATTGCCAGCTGGATCCACTGCCCTTGGGTGGTCAGGGACTTCCCCACTGTGTCCAGGATGCCCGGGTCTGCGGTGGCCAGCGCCCGGGCCAGGCTGTGGTACTCGGCTGGATGGCCTTCGCGCAGCCGGGCGAGCAGCCGGATCAGGCGGGGTGCGCCGGCGGTGTCCCAGTCGATGGCGGTGAACAGCTCGGTCGCTGCCGCCGTGGGGAGGCCGCCCAGAAGATCCGCGACTTCTGGCTCACCCTCGCGCAGCATCAGCTCGGCCACCTTGGCCATGCGGGCCGGGAACGACCTCGCCGCCGTGACGGCCAGGTCATACCCGTTGGGGATGTCGTCGTCCACTACCGCGGTCAGGGCCGCGTAGGCCTGCTCCGGGGCGAAGCCGACGAGCACCAACGCACCGGCCTGTGCCTGCAGATCCCTCACGAGGAACCAAAGCGGTACACCTGCCTTGACGGCTTCGGGTGCGATCTCCGCGTTCAGGTCGTCACCGAGCCCGGACCACACCACACGGCCCACCGAGTCGGAGGCGTCCAGGAGACCTTTGAGAGCGGCCGCCGCCACCTGCATCCCGGTGGTGAAAGCCACCGTCCGCAGCACCTGGACCGCCTGAACAGGCCACGTCCACGCAAGCGCCGCCCCCACCGCCGCCGATGGAGCCTGCCCGTCACAGAGCCACAACCCCACCGCCGTCGCCATCTTTTCCGTGTTCGCCCTGACTGCCGCCGCCAGTATCTGCTGCCACGTATTCGGCGCGCTCACCCTCAACTGCGGCAGGACCAGGTACGTTCCGTACGGCTCATTTTCCGCCGCGCCGGCCAGGACGGCGCCGGCGTACTCGGGGTCGGGCACCGCGGACAGGACCTCGGCCACCTGGTGGGCCCGGCCGGCCGCAAGTTCCAACACGTAAGGGCAGGTCCGGTGGTCGCAGACCAGGGCCGCGCCCACCGCCGCCCTCGTGCGATCATCGGCGACGGCCACGTCGATGAGGGCTCGGCCCAGGTCGTCACGGAGAACGGCGAGATCGGTGACGACGGACGCCACGTCTGAGGCGGGCATCGTCCTCAGCCCGGCCCAGAGCAGTTCGACATCATCGCCGGGTGTGAACACCTCGACGATGAAATCCGCAAGGCCTCCGACGGCTCCCCCGTTATTCAAAAAATAAGTGATCGGCGTGCCAGAGTCGATGGCGTCCTCAACTAGGGAAGGTGGATCGTATCCATACGGATACTCCATGGTGGTACACCTCGCAGAAGATCATCGCCATTCCCGGAATCCACCGGACGCGAGGATCGGCGCGCGGTCAGGGGTCCGGCGGCCACCCGATACACGCACCGTGGACACCCAGATATACAGCGCGACCCGGCAGCCCTGACTGTCCGGACGGGCATGACTTCAGGAAGCGCGCCGCGCCCCATTGCTCTTGCAAGGCCTGATTCTGCGGCATTCACGCTGGTCGGCCACGCGGCTGTAGATCACGCGATCGCGGACTCCACGAACTCGGGGCGCCCAGGTATCCGCGATAAGGCTCCGTTCCGTAGTCGGCAGTGACGCTGCGTGCTCATATTTTTTTGGGGGGGGTGGAGGTCGAATCAGGCGGTCGTGCATCTGACGCATGATCCACTTGGTGTGGGCTCGCGTTCGGCATGTCGGGCGGAGAGCCGATTGCCGAGAGCAGCCGGGCGTGTGGCACCTCGCGGCTGACTTTCGCCGATGAGCCCGGGTTGGGGGAAGCACGCCCGCAAGCCGCACGGGTTCTGGTGGGGTCGGTGACGCTCCTCGGCGAGTGTGTCCACCTGTACGCCGCGGGGGCACCGGCGGTTCATGCCGGCCGGGCTGTGGCGGCCGCAGTGCCTCAGGTGGCCGGGGTCGTCCAGGGGGCCGGGCGCGTCGTCGGGGTGCAGGGCCACGGTGTCGCGGGCCCCGCCGGGCGCCAGGAACTTGTCGCTGTCCGGATTCCCGAGGGCCGGGCCTCCGGGGAAGGCGACGGCTACCCGGTCGCCCTGTCGTGTCGGGGTCCTTGGCCTGCCCCGCTCCAGCTACTACAGCTGGCTGGCCGCCCGATCTGCTGCCACGCTCCGTCAGATGGGGCCCCAAAACCAGGCAGGCCGAACGTAACGATCACCTCCGACCCGACGAACACCCCGCAGCAAAATGCGCAACAGAGTCGGTTCCTCGCGCAGAGTCCTGGCGCGCCCTGGGCAGATGACTCAGCCGACGCCAAGATCCCCGGCAGGGTCAAGCCAGGCCGCCCACCGCTCCGCGTCACGCAACATCTCCACTAGGACGACAACGAGTCGACCACTCGGAAGACATGACGCTCACCCGTAGTACGGGGTTGATTAACGGCCTACTCCGCTTGTCCGGCGAGGCTCGGGACTTCTACGGATGAAATGCCTGGCCGATCCCGCTCGCCGAGCTGAAGACGGTACGGGCCCCGGACGAGGAAAACTTGACGACATAGATGATGCCCGTACCGGGGCGGTAGCAGATGAGGTGATCGGCCCTGCCGCTCCCCGTGAAATCGAACGGAACGACA
>NZ_JBEZIR010000150.1:0-8760 GCF_040651175.1 Kitasatospora sp. NPDC048540 | reverse complement strand
AGGAAAACTTGACGACATAGATGATGCCCGTACCGGGGCGGTAGCAGATGAGGTGATCGGCCCTGCCGCTCCCCGTGAAATCGAACGGAACGACACAGTCCCGATCGCTCCGCAGATCGTAGCCGCCGATCCCGCCTGCGCCACACTGGTATATCGGGGCGAATCCAGCTCCAGCGTCGAGAATATGTGCGGCGCCTGATCCCGGCCTGAACAGCATGAGCTGCGTGGCCATGCCCTGACCGTAGAAGTCGATCGGAATTATCCGGTCTGCTGTCGATTTGAGATCGTATGGCCCGGTCTGAAAGCCGTTGGACGCGATCAGCATATTGATGAGCGTCTGATCGGGAAAGTCCATGCCATACAATCCCAGTCGTGCGCCCGGGACATTTGGATAGGAAGAGATTGACTTCCTTAGGGCGGCGTTGACCCCATCGGTCGTGCCGGCGATTCCTAGAGCTGCTGTCACCGGAAAGACTCCGCCGTTGCTGCTGCTCAGTGCGACAGCATTCAAATACCATTCGTCGAGACTGCCAACTGCGGCCTGTGCCATAAAGCCCTCGATGACATTTATGCGGGGGTTGATGTCCCAGATGGTATTGATATTGTAGTCTCCCTGGATATGCCAGACGGCGGGCCCAGTGGAGTTTCCGGTTGAACCTGCGGGGGCTGTGATTTTCGTAATTCCTTTGGGCGTCCGCTGGGCGTCGAACCCGCGCAAGAGGACGATCTTCCCGCGTGCGCTGTCGAGCGTGGGCGTCCTGTCGTCCAGGTAGAAATACGACTCGAACCCGAAGACGTAGGAGTCGAAGGTGTCCTCTAAGGAGCGCGTGTTGCCCGTCGGGGTGTACTCCTCCTGCACCGACATCACGATGCACTCCGTCGGGTGGACCTTCAAGAACGATACGAACACGTCCCTCACGCCGGATCCGAACATGAGGTTCTGGAAAACCAGTCCGTGATGGATGGCAAACGTGTTCTGGATGTGTCGGCACCTGATGTCGAAGTACCGGATACCGCTGTTGAGCTGGTCGGTGAGACTGAGCGTCTGGGTCTGTGCCAGGCCACCACCGTACAGCGCTCCAGAATCATGGGTCCCTGGGAGGGTGAGCGCAGAAAGATCCCGGTCGCCCGGGATCCCCGCCATCCACGAGGAGGTGCTGAAGCCGGACGCAGCCGCTGAGCTCACCGCGGTGGCCGAGCTCGAACCGCTGCGGGGCACCTGCAACCACTTGTTAGGCATGACGACGCCGGCCACCGCTGCAGTTGAAGTCACCATCAACTCACGCCTGGAGATCATGGGAATCCTTCCTGGAGCGCCGGCTCCTGGTCCGGCCCGGATGTGAGTGGTAGTCATTCTGCTCTCAGGCCGAGCCTCTGTTAAGAGGGCCTCCGTTTCCGCTGGTGGGGCATAGCCCGGCGCTTCGGCAACTGGGGCGGAGACGTTGGGAAAAACGTGAGCGGATGGCTCAGAACCTGACTGAGAACCGGTCACGCGGCGTGGGAACGAGTTGCGGTCGGGCGGGCGAGCCGGCGGGTCATGAGGATGATCATCGACCACTTGACCATGGCCTCGTGGTGTTCGGGCAGCCGCTCGTAGTCGCGCACGCACCGGCGTCTGCGACAGATCCACGACAGCGTGCGCTCCACGACCCGGCGGCGGGGCAGGACGACGAAGCCGGTCATGTCGTCGCTGCGTCTTACGGTCTCCACGGTGAGCGCGAGCCGCTTCTTCGCCCAGGTCACGAGCCTGCCCGCGTAGCCGCCGTCCGCCCAGACGTGTCGGATGCGGTGATGGACCTGCCGCAGCCGGGCGAGGAGCAGACGTCCCCCGTCGCGGTCCTGCACGTTCGCGGCGGTGAACGGCACAATCATCAGCAGACCGAGAGTGTCGCCGGCGACGTGCCGCTTGCGTCCGTTCACCTTCTTGCCCGCGTCCCACCCACGCTCCGCCGCGGCGACGGTCTCGGCGGACCGCAGCGACTGCGAGTCGATGATCGCCGCGCTCAGCTCGGCATCCCGGCCGTCCTGTTCGCGCAACCGGTCCCGGAGTCGGTCGTGCAGATCGTCGACCGCCTGAGCCCGCTCCCACCGGACAGAGAAGGAGTAGACGGTGGCGTGGGGCGGGAAGTCGAGGGCAGAGCCCGCTACTTGCATCCGTTGTCAACGACGTACCGGATCGCGCCCACGATCACTCGCCGGCAATGCTTCTCCGGACGTCCGCCCCGGCCCCACCGCCACGCAGGCAGAGGCAACAGTGGCTCAGCGAGCAGCCATTCCGCATCGCTCATGTCCGACGGATACCGCCGCGGCCAGGCCGGCAGGTCGGGGCCCCGACCATACCGGCAGGCGGGACAGCACCATCCCCACACCGATTCGGAGTTGGCAACGACGGCCCGGGCAGGGTAGGACGACACACAGGGCTCCTGGCGGTGCGGACGGCGTAGACAACCAGCGCATGTGGGAGGCCCTGCTGTGTCGTCCGGCGATCGAGCCAATCCCACAAGCTGGCCGGCCGCCACCAGCCGTCCCCGGTTCTCAGTCAGGCACTTGGACAGCGGCGTTTCTGGGTTTCGGGGTGGGCGGTCCGGAGTGCCGGGTGCTGGTGTCGCCGTGGTGTTTGATGCGGTGCGGGCCGAGGCGGTGCCGTTTGACGGCGCGGGGGCAAGTCCGGTGTCGTCGGGCTGGGTTGGGCCGTTCGGCTGTCTCGGCGAGGGCCCGGGCACGGGCGGTGGCCATGCGGTCAGGGGGAAAGGCCGCCTGGTCGGTGACCAGGCGGCGGACGACGCGGAGACTGCGGACGAAAGACATCCGGTCCGGGTCGAGGCTGGCGCCGTCAGCGGCTTGATGCATGAGGTTCCGGATCGCGTAGTGCGTGGTCAGCAGTGCCCAGATCTCCTGGCGGACCATCTCGGGCGACCTGGATCTCAGAGGACGTTATGTCGGGCTGGGGAGCGAGTGAACGACAGGGACATCACGGACGATCGGCGGGGCGGCTGCGGGTTGGTCCTGGCCGTACTACTGCTCGCCACGGCCGGAGCATTGGGAGGCACTCTCGGCCTGTGGCTGCCGACGTGGCGCGGTTGTATGTCCGAAGTCGGCAGCGACGACTATCTGATTTGTTCGGTGCTGGCAGGCCAATGGTGCGTGCTGGTCACCGTCCTGCTGTGGGCCGGCAGGCTGCTCGGCCGGAGCCGGCGCGACCGCCGCTACCGGTGGACTGATCCTGCCCCTTGCCGCTGTGCTGCTGACGCTGCTCTACCAGGTCGGAATGGGCTCACCCGACTGGCAGTCCGAAAGCTCCTGTCACGGCGGCCCGCCGGTCTTCCCGCTCATCGGCTGAGCACCCGGAGCCCGAGCGCCCTTCGACCGAACGGAACAACGGCCGCCAGCTCTCGGACCCGGGAGTGATGACTTCCGCATGACCGGCCCCGGCTGAACTTCGGCGTAACGGACGGGCCCTCGGAGGAAGTTGGGGATTCCATGCGAAAAGCAGTCCGGCCCCACCGAGGGCCTGACGGCCTTGTCCACCAGGGCCGCCCGGAGCTGTCCACCGCCACCTCAAATCTGGTCTGCAGCCTGATCCGCGGCCATCTGAAGAAGATCGGATCGCGCCGGCGCAAGCTGCCGCCCGCCTCGCGGTCCTCCGCCACGGCCGGCGGCTCTGCGAGATGGCGGGCGGCAACGACGTCTCCGCCTCCACGGTGCTCCGCCGGCTGCTGGAGGTGATCGAACTGCTCGCCGCGCGTGCCCCGCGCCCGGCGTCGTCGTCCTCCTGGACGGCACCCTGGTACGCACCGCCGCCTCACCGAGGACGAGAACCGGCCGAACCGCTCCGGCAAGCACAAGACCCCCGGCCCTGCTGTTCCTCGTGCCCACCGACGAGCGGGTCAACCTGGTCTGGATCTCCGCGGCGTAGCTGGGCTGCTCCAGTGGGATCACCACCGCCCGCCCCAACCAGATCACCGCACACGTTCGGGACGCCGGCCTCGATGAAAACCCTGACGACCCCGGTGATCGTCACCGGCCACAAGGCCGCCCACCGGCCGCGAGGACGAGTACCTGCATCCCTTACCTGGATCCCCCACCGGGATCGGGGCCGGGGCCTATGGCCGGTACGGGTGTCAGGAAGCCTCGCGGACGATCCAGAAGCGCGACTGACGGTAGGCGGGACCGTTGGGGTCGTCGGCTGCGACCCGTACCGGGGCGAGCGGGCCCAGCACCCGGCCGCCCAGCCGCTTCTCCTCGGCCGCCAACCACCGGGACTGCCAGAGCATCGCCGCGCCCACACCCGCCAGGATCAGGCCGACCGGCAGCCCGGTCGCGTAAGCGAGAGCAAGGCCGACCAGCAGCACCAGGATCAGCGGCTTGGTGAGGTTCTGGGAGAGCACGTCGAAGGTCTTGTCCCTCGCGATCACCTCGGCGGTCGGCGCGGGAGGCGTCAGGTTCTCCAGCCTCGCCTCGTACCACGGCCGACGGGCCTTCAGGAGTGCGCTGAACGTCGTCACGAAGAAGAGCAAGGCGCATCCCACAGTCATCACCGGATCCACCTGCCGGGATCCCCCCGTCCACGCCGGCGCACAGCTCACCAGACTCACCGCCAGCAGCAGGAACCCCTGGATGCGTACCGATGCGACAACGCCTACCAGCCGCAGACCACTGCTCATGAAATCTCTCCCGATCAGACCAAGATCGGGAAATCCTAGCGGTCGCCGAAGGCTGCCAGACCTCCGCGGCTCCCGCCCCCGCCCCCGCGACTGCTCCCGCCGTCCGACCCACACCGACAGCGCCGAGCGGAGTCAGCTGCTTGCGAGTGCGCACAGGTCGATCACTCCCGATCCCGGTTCCTTCAGAAGCCGGCGCTCTGGCCGCCGTCGACGTGCAGGATCTCGCCGGTGACGAAGGATGCCCGTTCGAGGTACATGATCGCCTCGACGACGTCGTCGATCTCGCCCATCCGCCCGAGCGGGTGCAGCGCGGCGAGCGCGCCGCCCGGGTCGTCCGGGCCGTCCGGGCCGTCCGGGTGCATCACAGTGCGGATGACGCCGAGTGAGACGGCGTTGGCGCGGATGCGGCGCGCCGCGTATTCGATGGCCAGTTCCTTCGTCGCCGCGACCAGGCCGCCCTTGGTCAGCGAGGCGAGTGCCGCGGGTATGCGCGCGTCGGCGCGGTCGACCAGCGACGTCGACACGCACAGGACGTGCCCGCCGTCGCCGGCCGTGAGCATCGCGGGGATGGCGCTGCGCGTGATGTCGAAGAAGCCGCGCAGGTTGACACCGGTCACCAGGTCGTAGTCGGCGTCGGTGTAGTCGGTGAATGGTTTCTCCCGGTAGACGCCGGCGTTGTTCACCAGCGTGTCGATCCGGCCGAAGCGGTCCAGCGCCTGCTCGACGATCCGCGCACCGGTACCGGGCCGGCTCAGGTCGCCGGGCACGGCGAGCACGTCCGGATCGTGCGACGAGGGGATGGACCGGGCAGTCACGACGACGGCGTACCCGCGCCTGCGGTACGCGTCGGCGACGGCAGCACCGATGCCTTGTGACGCACCGGTGACGATTGCCACCTTCTTCTCCGAGCTCATGGGTACGTCCAAGCTGAGGTTCTCGCGCTGGAGGTCTCCGGCTCACGGCGGGCCACACGCGGCGACGGCGCCCACCGGCTCTCACTCTACGTGGCGCCGAGCCCCGGCGCCGCGTGGAGCCTTTCGGGTGCGGTCGGCGGCCGACCGTACGACGCTGGAGACATCGGCCTGTCGAGCGTGGGAGGAGCACCGGTCATGGCCGCTCTGGTCGCCGTGAACGTCGGCATGCCCAAGGACGTCCCCTGGCACGGCAGGACCACCCACACGGGCATCTGGAAGCGCCCCGTCGCCGGGCCCGTGATGGCGCGCCGGCTCAACCTGGACGGCGACGGGCAGGGTGACCTCGCCGGGCACGGCGGCGAGCAGCGTGCCGTGCTGGTCTACCAGTTGAGCTCCTATCGCCATTGGCAGGAGTACTTGGAGCGGGACGACTTCACGTACGGCCAGTTCGGCGAGAACCTCACGGTGGACGGACTCGCCGACGACGAGGTGTGCATCGGCGACCGCTACGAGATCGGCGGTGCGGTCTTCGAGGTCACCCAGCCCCGTGTGACGTGCTACCGCGTGGGGTTGCGGCTCGGCGAGCCACAGATGGCCGCCCTGCTGGTGGCCCATCGCCGCCCGGGCTTCTACATGCGGGTGCTGACCGAAGGGTGGGTGCGGGCCGGGGACGAGATCGTGAAGATCGCCTCGGGCCCCGAGGAGATGACCGTCGCGGAGATCGACGGGCTGCTCTACCTGCCCGGCCACGCCCGGCCTCGGCTCGAACGGGCCCTGCGAATTCCCGCGTTGAGCCCCGGTTGGAAGACGTCGCTGCGAGCCCTGCTCGACGACGCGGATCGCGGCTCCGGCGCCGTGGGCGGAAACCGCGGGCTGACCACCAGCAGCCCGCCGCCGGCCTGGCCCGGGTTCCGCCGGCTCGAAGTCGCGCGCATCGAGCCGGAGAGCGCGAGCATCTTCTCGCTCACTCTGGCGGCAGTTGACGGTGAGCCGCTCCCAGCCGCTCTGCCGGGGCAGTTCCTCACCATCCGCCTGCGGCCGGATCCCCAGCTCTCCCCGGTCATCCGCAACTACTCGCTCTCCGGCCGACCGGGCGCCGAGACGTACCGCATCAGCATCAAGCAGGAGCCACACGGCGTCGCCAGCACGTACCTGCGTCAGCACGTGAAGACCGGTGACGTTCTCGATGTCGCCGCTCCGCGCGGCACGTTCCTGCTCGCGGACGCGGACACTCCGGTCCTGCTGCTGTCCGCCGGTGTCGGTGCCACCCCGGTCCTGGCCATGCTGCATGCTCTGGCCGCAGCGCGCTCGCAGCGCGCGGTGTGGTGGCTGCACGCGGCCCGGGACGGCGAGAACCACCCATTCGCCGACGAAGCGCGCACCCTGCTCTCCCAGCTGCCCGCAGGCCGGTCGTTCGTGGCCTACAGCCGTCCGTCCGGCGCCGACCGGCCAGGTGTCGACTACACGGTCGGTGGGCGGTTCAGTCCCGAGTGGATCCTCGGCCTGGAGCCGCCCCGGGACGCCGACTCCTACCTCTGCGGGCCGAGCGCGTTCATGCGGGACATGACCGCAGCCCTGGAGGCCGCCGGCCTGCCGTCCTCCCGGATCCACACCGAGGTCTTCGGGGCCACGTCCGCGGTCACCCCAGGTCTGGTAACCGGATCCGCCCGGACGCCGCACCAGCCGGCCGCCCCTCCCGGGGGCCGCCCGGGACCCTCCGTGGCCTTCGCGCGCAGCGGGCTGACCGTCCCCTGGCACCCTGGCTACGGGACGCTGCTCGAACTCGCCGAGGCGTGCGACGTGCCCGTGCGCTGGTCCTGCCGCACCGGAACCTGTCACACCTGCGAGACCGCGCTTCTCTCCGGCCGCGTCGAGTACGCCCCGCAGCCCCTGGAGCCCCCCGCCGCAGGAAGTGCGCTCATCTGCTGTTCGACGCCCCCGGCCGACGTGGTCCTGGACATGTGACCGCCCACGGATCACCGGGTTGCGTGCGGTCGGCGCAGCTGCCTAGCGTGATTGAGTGGGAAGGCGGTGACAACCGGCGGGGCTGGTCGGTTTCGTGAAGCATCCCGCAACCCACTCCTGGCATGCGTCCGAGAGGGGATTTCTGCCATGGCAAGGGTTCTTTTCATCATCAGCGGAGCCACCTACTGGGTGCTGAACGACGGCACACGGTACGCGACCGGCTACTGGGCCGAGGAGTTCGCGAACCCGTACAAGATCCTCACGGACGCCGGTCACGAGGTCGTCGTCGCGACGCCGAACGGTGTGACGCCGACCGTCGACATGATGAGCCTGCGCCCCGAGATGGCCGGCGGAAACGACGGCGCCTTGGAGCTGGAGGCCATCATCCGATCCGCGGAGGTGATGCGTCGACCGCTGCAGCTGTCGGACGTGCGCCTCGAAGACTACGACGCGGTCTACCTGCCGGGCGGTCACGGTCCGATGGCGGACCTGGCCTGGGACGCCGACGCGGGGCGGCTGCTGACCCAGCAGTTGGCCTCGGGCAACCCGCTGTTCATCGTCTGTCACGCTCCCGCCGCGATACTGGCCACCAGGATCCACGGTGAGTCGCCGTTCAAGGACTACAACATCACCTGCTTCACCGACGAGGAGGAGGACGGCGTCGGACTGGCCGCCAGGGCGCCGTGGCTGCTGGAGACCGACGTGAAGGCGAAGGTCGGGGTCAACTTCAGCCGTGGCCCGGTCTGGGAGCCCTACATGGTCGAGGACCGCAACCTGGTGACAGGACAGAACCCGGCCTCGGCCGCGGTCCTCGGGAACCGGATGCTGGAGATCCTCAAGTGACCTGTCCTGGAGCGATCCGGCTCGGGCACGCGCCCGCGTCGCAGGACGTCGGGTGCGTGGTGTTCCCGGCGAAAGGGCCATAACGATGGAAGCGGCCGTTTGCCCGGGCTCTGCTGGACCGGCACCGGGCCGCATCGAACAGCGGTGACGCGGACGCGGAACACGACATCTACGCCGACGACGTCATCGTCGAGTACCCGCAGTCCGGCGAGGTCATCCGTGGCAGGAGCAACACGCAGTACTTCGCGGACCCGTTCGACCCGCCGGCCTGGCGGTCTCAGAGGACGTTATGTCCATTTCTGGATGATCTGGTGTCGCCCGTTCGTGGGTACGGAGTCGTTCAGGCCGAGTCCAGTGTCGTGTGCATGATGAGC
>NZ_JBEZIR010000149.1:0-20336 GCF_040651175.1 Kitasatospora sp. NPDC048540 | reverse complement strand
GACCCGGCCGAGACCCGCACCGTCCTCGCCTCAGCCCTCGCCATGCTCCGCACCAAGCACGCCGACCTGCCCAGCCGCAAGCACGGCAACCCGCCGATGTAGCCGGGCGGCACACCGCACGCGCAGCACCGCACGCCACCAGCCGTCAGCATCCGAACCGGGGGAGAAACCAGGACCATGAGCAGCAGCGCCGAACCTCTTGTCCGCATCGTCCGCGGCTCGCTGAACGACGAGGAGCTGGCCGCCCTGACCGCCGTGCTGCTGGCCCGCGCCGCGGCCGGCCAGCAGGCCGCGGCGGCCCGCGCCGTCGAGCCGATCGCCAACTGGCAGCGCCTGGAGCGCCGCCCGGCGTACTACTCCCCCGTCAGCTGGCAGCAGGCCGCCTGACCACCCCCGCCCGTCACCACGGGCCTCGCAGGCCGCTCAGGCCGCCACCAGGGCGGTCGGGCGGCCTTCGTGCATCACGCTGAGGTTGTCCGCGAGGCGCTGCGGGTCCTGGGTCAGCCAGAGCCGTACGGCGGCGCCGAGCATGGCGCTCGGGGCACCGCCCAGGCGCCAGGCCGGCGGTGCCGCCGGGCACAGCGGCGCGCCGGTCACCTGGGCGATCCGGGCCGCGGCCGGGACCAGCAGGTCGGCCAGCGCGGCCGGCAGCCAGACCGTCTGCGCGCACGGCGCCGGGGCGGTCAGCGCCGCCAGCAGCCGGTGTGCGTCCGCGCTGCAGTGCAGCGTCGGCAGGACGTCCAGCAGACCGTCGGCGACCACCTCGGAGACGTCGCTGCGATGGCCCTGCGCCAGTCTGCGGAGCAGAGCCCTCTCCGCGGCGGTGATCCGTACGGTCAGCATGACCTCGTCGCTCTCCATGGCGCGGCCCTCCTCGCGGCTGCTCGAACGATCCGGTACGTGCCCCGCCTCGGTCTGCCACCCGTGGAAGGGCGGCAAACTCGGCGCCGGAGCACGTCCTGATAACGACCGAGGTGACGGTTCCTCAGTCTTGATCCGTGTACGACATCTTGTTCTGCGGCTGTTCACCGCGTGCTCGCCCGGCCGGTACCGGGCGGGGTCCGGGGACCCCGCTCGGCACCGGTGCGAGCGGTCAGACCCCGGCGTAGGAGTGCTTGCCGGTGACGAAGATGTTGACCCCGTAGTAGTTGAACAGCCAGCACGCGAAGGCCAGCAGGGCCAGGTAGGCGGCCTTGCGGCCGCGCCAGCCGGCGGTCGCCCGGGCGTGCAGGTAGGCGGCGTAGGCGACCCAGGTGATGAACGACCAGGTCTCCTTCGGGTCCCACTCCCAGTACTTGCCCCAGGCCGACTCGGCCCAGATCGCGCCCGCGATGATGGTGAAGGTCCACAGCGGGAAGACGAAGGCGTTGATCCGGTAGGACAGCTTGTCCAGGGTCGAGGCGGCGGGCAGCCGCTGCCAGACCGTCACCGGGATCCGCAGCGGGCCGCCGGGCAGGCCGGCCGCCACCCGGCGCTCGTACGCGTCCTTGCCGACGAACAGCGCGGTGGTGACGAAGCCGGCGTAGAGCGCGCCGCCGCAGATGATCGCGGTGGAGACGTGGATCCCCAGCCAGTACGAGTGCAGGGCCGGGACCAGCTGCTCGGAGTCGGTGTAGAGGTTGGTGACCGCCACGCCGAGGGTGACCAGCGCGGCGAGGATCACCGGCAGGCCGAGCCAGCGGGCGTTCTTCTTCGCGGCCAGCAGGCCCAGGTAGGCGAGCACCATGGTGAGGGCGAAGGCGCACGAGAACTCGTACATGTTGCCCCACGGCCAGCGCATCACCGACAGGCCGCGGGAGAGCACCCCGCCGGCGTGCAGCAGCGCGCCGAGGACGGTCAGCGAGATCGCGATCCGGCCCGCCAGGTCGCCCTTCTCGCTGGTGCCGGCGGCGCCCGGGCCGTCCGGGGCCTCGTCCTCGCCGCGGCCGCTGGTCACCACGGTGGCGCCGGCGTCGGCCAGCGCGGTGCGGGTCAGGGTGGCGGTGCCGCCGCTCGCGGTGGCGACCTTCACGGTCACCTTGCGGACGGCCTTGCCGCCCTCGTCCGCGGCCGCGACCGTCTCGGCCAGGCTGGACTGCTCGGCGGAGCGCAGCGCGACCGCGCCCTTGCTGCCGAAGGTCCACTCGACCAGGTGGGCCAGCATGGCCAGGGTGTACACGGCCATGGCCGAGTAGATGAGCTTGTTGGAGAGGTCGGCCAGCTGGGGGTCGACCGAGGCGAGATGCACCGTCTACTCCTTGGAGTCCGGGTCGGCGGGGGCTGCGGGGTCCGCGGGGTCGTCGGTGGGGCCGGCGGGCGGGCCGCCGGGCGGGGTCCCGGCCGGATCGCCGGCCGGGTCGTCATCGTCCAGTGCGGGGGCGCTTTCCTGGAGGTCGACGGCGAACTCCGCCAGCTCCTCCGCGGTACGGGCGGACTCGCTGCGGGCGAGGCCGGCCACCTCGACCAGGGTGCGGCCGTCCGGTCCCGTGGTGGCCCGGACCCAGATCCGGCGGCGCTGCACGAACAGCGAGCCGATCAGGCCGAGGATGGCGCAGACCGCGCCGGTCAGCGCGACGGCGTTGCCGGGCCGGTGCGAGATGTTGAAGCTGGCCCACTGCTGGTAGCCCTCGAAGGTGACGGTGCCGTAGCCGTCCGGGAGCTCCCAGGCCTGGCCCGGCTTGAGGCGGGCGCGGGCGATGTCGCCGTCCTGCTTCAGCTGGGTCATGTGCTTGGTGTCGAGCTGGTACACGTTCTGCGGGTTGCCGGTGTCGGTGCCCAGGTCGCCCTGGTAGGCGGTCAGCACCAGCATCGGGTCGGCCGCGTCGGGGAAGAGCGAGACCGGGCCGGTCTTCTCGAAGTTCTCCGGGGCGGTGGGCAGGAAGTAGCCGTTGAAGCCCAGCATGGTCTTGGTGCCGTCGGGCCCGGTGCCGTAGTCGCTGACCTTGATCACGCCGGTGGAGGTGGCGTTGGAGTCCTGCGGCAGGAAGGGCGTCGGCCCGCGGTAGACGATCTCGTTCTTCGCGTTGCGGACCGTCACCACCGGCGCGAAGCCGTGGCCGATCAGGAAGACCTTGCTGCTGCCGATCTCCAGCGGGTGGTTGACCTGGATGGTGCCGTTGGTCAGCTTGCTGCTGTCGGTGCCGTTCCAGTACCGGATGTGCGCGGTGAAGTCCCGGGCGCTGCCGACCTGGTCGCCGCTGGTCTGGTAGCGGGCGCTGAAGCTGTCCAGGTTGAAGCCGAAGGCGTCCAGGTCGTCCGCGGTGTAGGCCCAGGAGCCGGTGAAGTCGTCCAGCTGGGTCGTGGTGTTGGAGTAGCCCTGGCCCTCGACCAGCAGCTTGCCGCCCTGGCCGCTGGCCAGCGAGGCCCAGGCGAACCCGGCCAGCAGCGCGAACAGCGAGAAGTGGAAGAGCAGGTTGCCGACCTCGCGCAGGTAGCCCTTCTCCGCGGCCACCGGACCGGTGCCGGAGCGGTGGGCCCGGAAGCCGCGCCGGCGCAGCAGCCGGTGCCCGGCCGCGTTGACCGACTCGGCGTCGGCGTCGGTGTGCCAGGCCGCGTACACCGGCATCCGGGCGAGGTTGCGCGGGGCCGCCGGGGGCGCCGCGCGCAGCACGCCGACGAACTGCCAGGTGCGGGGCACGATGCAGCCGGCCAGCGAGACGAACAGCAGGATGTAGATCGAGGAGAACCAGACCGAGCTGTACACGTCGAACAGCTGCAGCTTGTCGTACAGCGGGGCGATGCCCTGGTGCGCCGCCTTCCAGGTCTGCACCTTGAAGGCGTTCTGGCTGTTCTGCGGGATCAGCGAGCCGGGGATGGCGGCCAGCGAGAGCAGGAACAGCAGGATCAGCGCGACCCGCATGGAGGTCAGCTGGCGCCAGGTCCAGCGGGCCCAGCCGAGGGCGCCCAGGCCGGCCGGGCCGGCGCCGGGGCCGTCCCCCTCACCGGGCTCGGCCGGGGCGCTGCTGAGCCGCTCCGCGGCCTGCTCCGCCGTCTCGTCGGCGGGCGTACGGTGCCCCGTGCGGGTGTCGCTCACGGTCAGATTCCGATCGAGAAGTCGCCGGTGGCGTACTGAAGCTGGTTCACCAGGGTGTCCCAGGCGCCGGTCACCAGCAGCACGCCGACCACGACGAGCATGCCGCCGCCGATCCGCATCACCAGCTGGTAGTGGTTCTTGACCCAGCCGAAGGCCCCCAGGGCCCGGCGGAAGGCCAGGGCGGCCAGGATGAACGGTACGCCCAGCCCGAGGCAGTAGACCGCCGTCAGGAAGGCGCCGCGCCCCGCACTGGCCTGGTTGAAGGAGAGCACCTGGATCGAGGAGAGGGTCGGGCCCAGGCACGGCGTCCAGCCCACGCCGAAGACCAGGCCGAGCAGCGGTGCCCCGGCCAGCCCCACGGCCGGCCGGTGGTGCAGCCGCAGCTCGCGCAGGGCGAAGCCGGGCACCAGCCCCATGAAGGCCAGGCCCATCAGCACGGTCAGCACCCCGAGCACCACGTCGATCGCCCGCTGGTGGTCCTTCAGGTTCTGGCCGAAGTGACCGAACAGCGCGCCCATCGAGATGAACACCACGCTGAAGCCGAGCACGAACAGGCCCACGCCGAGCAGCATCCGGCCGCGCCGGCCGCCCTTCGCCGAGGCCAGGTCGGCGGCCGAGAAGCCGGTGACGTAGCTCAGGTAGCCGGGCAGCAGCGGCAGCACGCAGGGGGAGAAGAACGAGATCAGCCCGGCCGCCAGCGCGATCGGGGCGGCGAGCAGCAGGGCGCCGCTGGAGACCGTCTCGTTGGTGTACGCGGCGGCGAGCAGCCCGGTGGTCACTGCTGCTCCGCGAGGACCGGCTTCAGCATCGCCTCGAGGTCCTCGGTGGTGAGCGGGTGCAGCGAGCGGGCGGCCAGCCGGCCCTGGCGGTCGACCACGATGGTGGTGGGGATGGCCGAGGGGTTGAGGGTGCCCTTGGGGAACTTCAGGATCTCGGTGCCGGCCGGGTCGTAGATGCTGGGGAAGGTGATGCCCTTCTCCTGCTCGAAGCGGACCGCGTTGGCCGGGTCGGTGTCCCGGGTGTTGATGCCGAGGAACTGCACGCCGTCGCCCTGGTGGGCCTGGTGGACCTCCTGGAGGTTCTTCGCCTCGGCCCGGCAGGGGCCGCACCAGGAGCCCCAGATGTTGAGCACCACGACCTTGCCGCGGTAGTCGGAGAGTTTCAGGTTGCCGCCGTCCAGGCCGACGCCGGAGATGTCCGGGGCGGTGCGGCGCGCGGAGGCCACGGCGGTGTCGATGCCGCCCTTGCCGGCGATGAAGCCGGCCTGGCCTTCGCTGCTGCTCCCGGTGGAGCTGCAGCCGGCCACGGCCAGCAGGGCGGCCGCGCCGAGGGTGGCGGCGAGGCGGAGGCGGCGGGGGTGCGTCCCAGACATGTGAAAAGTTTCGCATGGGACTCCGGGGCGGTTCAGGGGGGTCCGGCATTGTCCACCGGACCCCCTCTGAGCTGCGGTTCTTATGCTTATGATCCGTTTAGAGCGGTCATTTCGCCTTCACTTCGGCGGCCCGGGTGTGACCTACGCCCCGAAGCTCTTGCCGACCGGCTTGTCGCCCTTGCGGCCCTTGCCGACCAGGTGGGCCGGGAGCAGGTCGCGGGCGGGCTCGCGGTAGCCGATCGAGACGATCCGGTCGTCCTCGTACGTGAAGCTGGTCAGCGAGGCGAGCGAGCACTGCCGGTTGCGCGGGTCGTGCCACAGCCGGCGGCGCTCGGCGAACGAGCGGACCACCCAGATCGGCAGCTGGTGGCTGACGCAGACCGCCTCGTGCCCGCGCGCCGCGTCCCTGGCCTTGGCCAGCGCGCCCATCATCCGCACCACCTGGTCGAGGTACGGCTCGCCCCAGGAGGGCTTGAACGGGTTGGTGAGGTAGCGCCAGTAGGCCGGGTTCTTCAGCGAGCCGTCGCCGACGCCGAAGGTCTTGCCCTGGAAGATGTTCTCCGCCTCGATCAGACCGTCGTCGACGGCCACGTCCAGGCCGTGGACCTTGGCGATCGGGGTGGCCGTCTCCTGGGCCCGCTCCAGCGACGAGGCCACCACGTGGGTGATGTCCCGGCCGGCCAGGTGCTCGGCGACCCGGTCGGCCATCTGCCGGCCCAGGTCCGAGAGGTGGTAGCCCGGCAGGCGGCCGTACAGCACGCCCTCCGGGTTGTGCACCTCGCCGTGCCGCATCAGGTGGACGACGGTGGTCTCTTTGGCGCTCACTGCTCTCCTCGGTGCTTCGGGTGCTTGCGTCGGGCGGCGGGCGGCGTGCCCGGGACGGACGGGCCTCAGACCGGCTGGGCCTCGGCGGCCGCGCGGGCGGCGGCCGGCAGGGCGGCGGCGATCCGCTCGAGCGCCCGCTCGTCGTGCGCGGCCGAGACGAACCACGACTCGAACGCGGACGGCGGCAGGTAGACGCCCTGGCTCAGCATCGAGTGGAAGAAGCCGTTGAAGCGGAACGCCTGCTGGCGCCGGGCCTCGTCGTAGTTGGTGACCTGCTCGTCGGTGAAGAAGACCGAGAACATGTTCCCCGCGGTCTGCAGCCGGTGCGTCACGCCCTCCTTGCTGAGCGCGGCGGACACCAGGCCGGAGATCTCGGCCGACACCCGGTCGACGGTCGCGTACACCTCGTCGGTGCAGCCGCGCAGCTGGGCGAGGCCGGCCGCGGTGGCGATCGGGTTACCGGACAGGGTGCCCGCCTGGTAGACCGGGCCCGCCGGGGCGAGGTACGCCATCACGTCGGCCCGGCCGCCGAAGGCCGCCGCCGGGAAGCCGCCGCCCATCACCTTGCCGAAGGTCAGCAGGTCGGGGGCCCAGCCCTCGTGCGCCGCCTCCAGGCCGTACCAGCCGGCCTTCGAGACGCGGAAGCCGGTCATCACCTCGTCGGAGACGAACAGGGCGCCGTCGGCGCGGCACAGCTCCGCCAGTCCCCGGTTGAAGCCGGGCAGCGGCGGGACCACGCCCATGTTGCCGGGCGAGGCCTCGGTGATCACGCAGGCGATCTGGCCGGGGTGCGCGGCGAAGGCCTGCCGCACCGCCTCCAGGTCGTTGTACGGCAGCACGATGGTGTCGCCGGCCTGCGCACCGGTCACCCCGGGGGTGTCGGGCAGACCGAGGGTCGCCACCCCGGAACCGGCGGCGGCGAGCAGCGCGTCCACGTGACCGTGGTAACAGCCCGCGAACTTGACGATCTTGGCCCGACCGGTGAAGCCGCGGGCCAGCCGGATCGCCGACATGGTCGCCTCGGTGCCGCTGGACACCAGCCGGACCTGCTCGACCGGGGCGATCCGGGCGACGATCTCCTCCGCCAGCTCCACCTCGCCCTGGCCGGGCGTGCCGAACGAGGTGCCGCGGGCGACCGCCTCCCGGACGGCCTCGACCACCGCCGGGTGGGCGTGCCCGAGGATCATCGGACCCCAGGAACACACCAGGTCGACGTAGTCGCGGCCGTCCGCGTCGGTCAGGTACGGCCCGCTGCCGGACACCATGAACCGCGGGGTTCCGCCCACCGCCTTGAACGCGCGCACCGGCGAGTTCACGCCTCCGGGCGTGACCTCGGCGGCCCGCTCGAACAGCGACTGGGACTGGGGGGCTTCGTACGGGTAGCGCTTCGGTTCGTTCATCGGCTCGCTCATCGACTGCGTCCTCAGGTCGGGTTACCCGGACATGCTCTCAAATCGTGTCCTTGACCTCTGCATGTCGGAGCCGATCATCTGGAACGATGATCCGGGTACTGCCGCCGCCCGGCGGGCCCGACCAGAGGTACGGTTATCCGTACTACCGGCCTCCACTGCGGACCGCCGGGGTCTGCCGGCCTCCCCGCGGGGCCGCCGCGCCCGGTGAAGCCGCCGGGCCGGGTCGGCCTGACGGCCGGGCGGTGCGGACGGACCGAGCGGTCCGGCCGTGTACGGCAGCGCGAGACGGGTAAAGGGCACGTTCGGAGGGACACCGAGCGTGTGGGGGTCTGTCGATTCCGGCGAATTCCGGTGAGGATGGTCCGAGTGTCCGAGGCGCAGGACGGCTCCGACGAGGCCGTGGGTGGTTCCCACAGGTCCGCCCGAGCCGCGGGCGGGGGAACGGGAGCGGGCAGGGGAAGGCGGGGTGAGGGCAGAGTGGGGGTCACCTACAAGTACTTCGGCGCGCCCGACCGGGCCACCGCCGCCAGAGTCCCCACCGCCCTCGGACCGGGCGGGCTCGGTCTGGACGCGGGCGAGCTCGGCTCACTGGGGCGCCTCGGCGACCTGATGGAGACCAGCGGCTCGCCCAACGGCCACCTCTCCACCAAGATCAAACCGGAGACGATGAGCGCCATGGTGCTCACCGGCATCCAGGGCGTGCCGCTGCACCAGGTGCCGCCGCTGGAGCTGGTCGTGCTGCACCCCGACTACGCGGTGGTCCAGCTGCCGCAGACCGTGGTCGAGCCGCTGCGCCAGGCCGACGAGATGGAACTCGGCGCCGCCGCCTTCATCTGGTCCACGGTGCCGGACCGGCGCGGGCCGCGGGACGCCTTCGTGATCTACCAGATGCTGCACGAGTGGCAGGACTTCGCCAACCGCCTGCACGAGGCCGGCCACCAGCTGTACTGCCTGGTCTGGCCCTGACCGCCGGGCCCGGCACCCGCTGAGGTCCCGTCAGCCGTCGCGCTGCGGGTCCCGCCGGGCCCCGGCCCTCCCCCGGCCCGGTGTCCGGCCCTAAGCTGAGGGGGACGATCGGCGGGGGGAGTCGTGGCATGGGTGGCTGGGCATGGATGCTGATACCGGGTGTGATCTTCGGCGGGGGCTGGATCAGTGAGAACGTCCGGAGCGCGCTGAAGACCCGCCACAAGCGGAAGCTGGAGCTGCACCTGGCCGCCGAGCGCCGGCAGCTGGCGCTGGACGCGGCGAGCCGGCCGCCGGAGCCGGTCTGCGGCTGCACCCACCATCTCGCCAAGCACGACCGGCAGGGCAAGTGCCACGAGATGGTCGAGGCCCCGACCGCCTGGGACGCCGAGCGCAAGCCGCTGCAGTACGAGGCCCGGCGGTGCAACTGCCAGCAGTACATCGGTCCGGAGCCGCTGGGCACCGTGTTCGCGGCGGAGATCGTCGACCTGTGAGGGCGTCGGCCGCGCGGTGACGCACCGGGACGCCGTCAGCGGCCGTCCCACCAGCGGGGTGCCGTGTCGTCGGGCCGCTCGGGGGAGGCGAAGGCGAACGGCACGTCCAGCTGCCGGGCCAGCGCCCCGCCCACTTCGCGCGCCTCCACGGCCTCCGGCCACGGCGGGGCCTCGCCGTCGAACAGCCGCAGGTCGGTGCCGAGCCGGCTGACCGCGAGTTCGAACTGCCGCCAGGGAGCGGCCGTCACCGCGAACAGGACGACGAACCAGCCGTCGGTGTCACCGTCCCAGAGCGCCTCGATCGCGTCGGGCCGCACCGGCAGCGCCGCCACCGCAGCCGCCAGCTTCTCGAGGTCGAGCGGCGGGGTCGAGGTGAACAGCGGCTGCTCCAGCGCCCGGTAGCGCTCCACCACCACGTCGAGCGCCTCGGTCAGGCCCGGCTTGGCGCCCTGTGCGAAGGCCTCGCGGATCACCTGCACCGCGTGGATCCGCCGGTCCCGGCGCACCAGGGCGTCCACCGCGGACCGGGCCTCGTCGGGCAGCGCGGCCCAGATGTCGTTCTGCATCCGGGCATTCAACTGCGCCGCCGGACGCGGCGCCACGGATTTCCACCGTCGGCCGGGCGGGCGGGGGCGCCCCCGCCGGGCGGGCGGGGGCGCTGCGGCGTCACCGGTACGGCGTGCGGTTCAGCCGTTCTTGCCGAGGCAGAGGATGAATATGCTGCTCCGGCGCTCCTCGGTGTAGGTGAACTCCACGCCGTCCTCGGTGTCGCACTCCTGCTCGTTGGAGCTGTGCACCACCTTGAGGACCTTGAGGTCGGCGTTGGCCGACTTGCAGTCCACGACCTTCACGTCGGGCTTGGTGTCGGACCCGGAGTTGTGGACGCAGTCGCCGGCCTTGGCGCTCGCCGGCTGGTCCTTCATGAAGTAGGCCGCGGCGAACAGCGCGAGCCCCGCGGCCACGACGACGGCGACCACGCCGATCAGGGCGGACTTCAGGCCCTTCTTCTTCGGCACCTCGGGCTGGTGGTGGCCGAGCGGCGGGTACGCGGCGTACGGCTGCGGCTCGGGCTGGGCGGCCGTCGGCTGCCCGTCGGCCTGGACCCCGTCCTGCGGTGCCGGCCGGCCCTCGGGCTTCGGCTGGTCGGTGTCGGCGGGGGTGTCGGCGGCGGGCGGGGTCGGCGGGGTCGTCAACGTCGTTCCTCATGGTCAGCTGGACAGGCGGTGTCGCCAGACCTTAGGGGATCGCGAGGACAACCCGCGCGTTGCCCCCCCTCGGGCCCACCCCGCCCACCTGCGGAAACCCGCCCGAAGTCGGACGGATGGGCCCACAACACCGCCCGGCCCGTGACCTGAGAGCCGGTGACCTGAGGACCGGTGACCTGAGGACCGGTGAGCCGAGAGCCGGTGACCTGAGAGCCGGTGACCTGACGACCGGTGACCTGAGGAGGCGACGCGACCGGGACCGGCGCCGGCTCAGGCCGGGCCGGCGACCAGGCCGCGGTGCAGCGCGGCCAGGTCCGCGGCGGACGCGCCGAGGGTACGGGCGGCGAGCCAGGCGGCGGCGCCCGCGCCGCTGCCCGCGTGGGTGAGGCCCGCGTCCGGCCAGCGCTCGGCGACCCGGGCGCGGACCGCGTCGGCCAGCGGCGTACCCGGCGCCAGCACCCCGCCCGCCAGCACCACCGGCAAGCGGGAGGCAGGCTCCCGGACGGTGGCGAGGGTGTCGAGCAGGTGGCCGGCCGCCCGCCCGACCAGCCGCCGGGCGTCCGGGTCGCCCGCGCGGGCCCCGGCCAGCACGAGGGGGGCGAGCCGGGCCAGCCGTACCGGCGGCTCGGCGTGGACCGCGCCGATCAGGGCGCCGCGCAGCCGGTCGGGCGCGACCGGGCCCGGCAGCAGGGCGCGGACCACCTCGGCGGCGAGGCCGGCCGGGGAAAGTTCGCCGCGGTCGACGGCGGCCAGCGTGCCGCTCACGGCGGCCCGGCCGAGCCAGAACCCCGAACCGCGGTCGCCGAGCAGCCAACCGTGGCCGTCCGCGCAGCGGGCCATGGCGAAGTCCTCGATCCGGGCCGCGACCGCACCCGTCCCGGCGATCAGCGCGGTACCGGTCGGACTGGCAGTGCCGGCCGCGTAGGCCAGCTCGACGTCGCCGGTCAGCCGGGGCGGGTGCGGGAGCCCGGCGGCGGGCCAGAGACCGTCGAGCGCCGACGTGCCGGCCACCCCGCCCGCCACCCCGCCCGCCATGCCACCGGCCAGGCCGAGCACCCCGGCGGCCACGTCGGCCGGGTCGACGTCGGCGAGCGCGGCGCGCAGGGTCTCGCCGATCGCCCGGACGGCGGCGGGTTCGCCGTTGGAGACGGGGTTGCCCCCGGCACCGCGGGCCGTACCGAGGATGCGGCCGGTGAGGTCCGCGACCAGGACCCTGGTGGTGGAGCCGCCGACGTCCAGGCCGAGGACGAGGGGGCCCGTCGTCACGAGGCGCGCCGGATGCGGCCGGCGTAGCGGGCCTCCAGGGCGCGGTTGTGCTCGTCGCCGCCGGGGATGTTGGCCGAGAGGTAGACCGGCGGGACGCCGCCGCCGTCCTCGATCCGGCGGATCACCTCGGCGACGATCTGCTGGGCGAGCAGGGCGGCGGTGATCGAGGAGATGCCGCAGGCCTTGCCGCCGCCGGCCATCGGGAGCACGGCGTCGCCGTACGGGGCCGCGTTGTCGAGGACGACGTCGGCGAGGTCGCGCAGGCGCAGCCCGGACGGGTGCTTGGGCTCGACCCGGGCGGTGTGCTCGGCGGAGGTGATGACGATCAGCGGGTGGCCGTGGCGCTTGGCGAGGTGCGCGAGTTCGACCACGCAGCCGTTGACGCCGGAGTTGGAGGCCAGCACGAAGACGTCGGCCGGGTGCGGGGCGGTGAGTTCCCACAGCAGGGCGGCGGACTCGGTGCCGCGCTCCAGCTGCGGGCCTTCGAGGATCTCGACCGGGCGGCCGCCGCGCAGCACCACGTCGCGCAGGGCGATCCGGTTGCTGGGGACCAGGCCCCCGGCGCGGCCCGCGATCTCCATCGCCAGGGCCTCGGAGTGTCCGGTGCCGAAGGCCTGTACGACGCCGTCGGCGGCGAGGGCGGCGACGATCAGCTCGGCCGCGGCGACCACCCCGTCGGCCTGCTCCTTGGTGACACGATCGATGGCGGCGTGGGCGGCGGCCGCCAAGTCGGCAGCGGAAGGAGAGGGCACGTCAGGCTCCTTGTGGTGGTCGGCTGGTGGACCACTATTGGGGCGCGTGCGACCCGCTGTCAATGAGTGGACTAGACCAATTGGGGGACAGTTGCAGAGCGGTCCGCACTGCCGCGGGAACAGACCCTGACCTTCCGTCACCGCCCTGGCGCCGTCCGGGCCGACGTGGTCTGCTGACCGGATGTCGAGCCTCTACCGCTACGTCGGGCCCGCTGATCTGCTGTCCACCGACCGTCCCGGCACGGCCGTCCGCTCCCCCGCCGACCTGGCCGGCTGGCTGGCCGGCCGCGACCCGGACGAACTGACCGAGCCGTTCACCTACGTGGTGGACCTCGACGGTGTGCTGCGGCTGGCGCCCCGCCGCAGCGAGCACGTGGGCTGCGCGGCCGGAGGCCCGGTCCGGGCCGCGGGCGAGATCACCTTCGTCCGGGAACGGGACGGGTGGGCCGCCGGGGCGGTGACCAACCAGTCCACCGGGTACTGCCCGCGGCCGTCCTGCTGGCCGGAGGTGGCCGCCGCGCTCGACCGGGCCGCGGTGCCGCACGGGGACGACCTCGAGCACGCCTTCGAGTTCCGGCGCTGCCCGGGCTGCGGGCAGGTCAACGTGGTCCGGGAGGAGGAGTTCGACTGCGCCGTCTGCGGGCACCCGCTGCCCCGGGACTGGAACGTGGACCGACCGGACCCGGCCGAGCTGGTCGGCCGGCGGATCACCGGGGTGACCGGCGCCTGGTTCCGGTGGGACGGCACCGCGCCGCAGGGCCCGCTCCTCCTCTGGCTCGGCTTCGAGGACGGCCTGCCGGTCCGGCTGACGACGGCCGGCGGCCTCCTGGAGGTGGCCCGCGACCAGCCGTTCGAGGCGTTCCGGGTCCCGGAGGAGGGCTGGGCGTGGGAGGTACGGCCCTGGCCCGCCGCCGGCCCACTGCTCGGGGCGTACGTCACCGCCGCGCGGGAGGAGCTGGACGAGGAGGGCCGGCGAACGCGTCTGGTGGTCGAGTGCGGTGGTGCCCGGCTCGACGTCCTCGGCCGGGGCGGTGACCTGGTGGCGGAGGTCAGCCCCGGTTGAAGCGGCCGAGGAGCTGGTGGCGCCAGAGCCACCAGGGCAGGCGGCGGCGCGGGACGTAGGCCCACAGGTCGTCGTCGGCCTCGTTGCCGCGGGGCACGGTGCGCAGCAGGTCGAGGCAGGCCGCGTCGACGGTGCCGTGCAGGCGGGCGGTGTGCGCGAGCGCGGTGACGGCCTGCGGCCGGGTCGCCGGGACGGCCAGCGCGCGGGCGATCCGGGCGAGCACCGCGTCCGGGTCGGGGTTGGTGACGGCGAGGCCGATCAGGGCGGTCCCGGCGTTGGGGTCCTGCCGGTCGAGGGCGGCGTCGACCTCCTCGGGGCGGTCGGTGCCCATCAGTGCGGAGGTGGAGGACCAGTCCATGCCGAGGCCGGCGGCGGCCCGGTCGAGCAGGAACTCCTGTCGGCCCGCGGCCGGTGGCGCCCCCGTCCGGCAGTCGTCGAGGTAGGCCCATACCCGGGCGGCTCCGCCCCTGGCGGCGGCCAGTTCCCGGCAGGCGGCGAGCAGCTCCGCGTCGTCCTCCAGGTGTTCGAGCCGGGCGAACTCGCCCGCCACGGTGTCCAGGTCGCAGCGGCGCAGGAAGGCCAGCCAGCGAGTGTCGTCGGCGTCCAGCCGGCCGGTGGCGTGGGCCCACGCCAGTTCGCCGGCGTCCAGCGCGGCGGCGTATCGGGCCAGTTCAGCGAGGTCGGAGGGCATCGGACGACGATATCGCGACGGCCCGGACGGGTGGGACCGCAGGCCGGTCCCACCCGCGGCCGGTCAGCCGTGCAGGTAGACGATGCCCAGCTTCTCCAGCCGCCAGTGCTGGTTGTCGGCGCCGCTGTCGGCGGCCAGCTCGACCAGCGGGTTGCCCCCGCCGTCGGTGTCGCCGGAGGCCGCCGCGACCTTGCCCTGGTCCATCGAGTCGGCGAGCTTGTAGGTGCCGTCGCCGGCCGGCTTCAGCACCCAGTGCTGGTTCCCGCCGCCGTTGCAGCGCCACTGGACCAGCCGGGTGCCCGGCGCGGTGGAGGCGCCGGTGGCGTCCAGGCACATGTCCCGGTTGCCGCTGAAGTCCAGCTCGTAGCTGCCGTCGGACTTGATCTCCAGGACGAAGGACTGGTTCAGGCTGCCGGCCGCCGGATAGACGATGGCGCTGCGGCCGTTGGTCGCGTCGCCGTACGTCCCGCCGCCGGCGAAGTCCAGCACCTTGCCGGTGGCCGCGTTGGTCAGCTGGTACCAGGAGCCGTCCTCAGGCGTGTCCGGGAACGGCCGGCCGGGGGTGAGCGCCGTGATCGAGGTGGTGTTCTGCTGGTTCAGGCTGCAGAACGCCTGCTCCAGCGCGGGCTGCTGGTAGAACTGGGCCAGGCAGCGGGCCTCGCCCTGGTAGCCGGCGACCCGCAGGTGGTACGACTGGCGGACCATGTTCATGCACACGCCGGGGATGCCGATCTCCTGGTCACAGCCGTTGCGGGTGCGCTCCGAGAGGTCGATCACGTCACCGTTGGTGTACTCGTACGGCGAGCTGGTCCACGCCGCGCAGACCTCGTGGCCGTAACTGACCCGGCGCTGGTCGAGGTAGCGCACCCCCGGCACCTGGGTGGCGGACTGCCGCAGCGCGTCGCTGAGCATCGGGACCACCAGGTTGTGCCCCCAGGCCAGGTCCTCGGGGAAGGCCGGGCAGCCGTCGGCGACCTTGCCGACGTAGTCGTTGCGCCGGATGTCCGGGGTGATCGGCGTGAAGTACGACTGGTAGACCAGCTGGTACGAGGAGTCCTGGTAGCCGGCCCGGCGCATGGTGTTGCGGATGTCGGTCAGCGCGGCGATCACCTTGGGCTTGACGCCCTCGGCCCGGCGGGCGATCTCCGGGGTGCCGATGGTGTCGCGGCAGCCCTGTGACTTGGGGATCGGGAAGTACTGCGCCAGGCAGCTCAGCATGATGCCGCTGAAGTCGAAGTCGTCGTTGGCGCCGATCGTGACGACCACCATCTTGACGTCGTACTGGCCTGCCACCTGCGCGAGTTGGGCGTCCTGCTTGGGCTCGCCGAAGTCACCGCTGCCGCCGCCGGTGATCTTCGCCAGCTCCGGGTCGCTGACCAGGTCGCCGGTCTGCGCGCCGGAGCAGGCCAGGTCGACCGGCGTGAGCCCGGCCAGGCCGGTGGCGAAGATCTCCGACCTGGTGCTGCGGTGGCAGTAGTTGGCGGGGGTGTCGGTGCCGGGGACGTAGTCGTCGCCGGTGTCGGTGCCGGCACCCTCGCCGGAGATCGCACTGTCCCCGAGGGCGACGATCGCGGGGAGCCGGTCCGCCCGGGCACCCGCCGGCGCGTCGGCGGCGGTGGCGCTGGGCATCGCGCCGAGCCCGAGGGCGAGGGACAGTCCGGCCGCTGCCAGCAGCGCCACCGGCCTGCCCCTGTGCAGACCTGACAGTCGAGACCTGATCACGCATGACTCCTTGAGGGGTGGGGGCCACTCGGCGTGCGCCGGGCGGCGCGGAGCATGGAGCGTGGAACGGCGCCCGCCCGAGCCGAGGTGGGGGTCGACGGCCGACGGGCGGGAGACAGAACATGAGTCAGGCTCATATGTTAGGTACTGACAAGTAACGCAACAAGGGTCACGACAGCCGGAACTCCGGACACGGCAGGGCCGCCGCTCCGCGTCTCAGGAGGGGGAGAGACGGAGCAGCGGCCCGGATGCTGCGGAATCGACCAGCAGGCCGGCTACGGCCTGGGGGCCTGTGTCAGCCGACGTTGGCGCAGGAGTTGCCGAACGCCGGGTTCAGCAGGCCGATGATGTCGACCGAGTTGCCGCACACGTTGACCGGGATGTGCACCGGCACCTGGAGCTGGTTGCCGGAGGCCACGCCCGGGGAGCCGGCCGTAACGCCCTCGGCGCCCGCGCTCGCGGCAGCGGAGCCCGCACCAGCCGCAACGATGCCGACGACGGCGGCGCCGACAGCGGCAGCCTTCTTGACGCTCATTTGAGTCTCCTCGAAAAATCAGATCTTCCAATTGCCGTGCAGCATGGCCCAGCACGGAAGGGCACAGGGCGTGCACCACTCCCAACGAAGGCCCGATGCTCCAGTTGCGCCACCCCCGGCACATTCACCCGGTTGCACCAATGAAGGCATTCGGGTGATCAACCGGCCCGGCCGTTTCCCGGCGGCCGCTGTCTCGTTCTCCCTGGCGAAACCCGCTCCAACCGGTGCTCGCCCTCGGGCGAAGAAATGAGACCTCCCATGCGCAAGCTCGCCTACGGCGCGTTCGGTTCCGCCGCGGCCGCGGCCCTGCTGCTCGGTGCGGCCGGCGGTGCGTCCGCCAGCGCCGGTGCCGAGGGTGTCGTCGCCGGCTCGCCCGGCGTCCTCTCCGGCAACTCGCTCCAGGTGCCGGTGCACGTGCCGGTCAACCTGTGCGGCAACACCGTGGACATCGTCGGCCTGCTCAACCCGGCGTTCGGCAACTCCTGCCTGAACGCGGGCTGATCCCCCGAGCGGGCCGGCCCGTACCGGCACCGCCGTCACCGGCACCGCCCTACGGACCGGCCCGCCGCGGCCCCCGGGGACCTCGACCCCAGGAGAGCGCGCGGACGCCAGGACTGCCCCCGAACAACACGACGCGGCCGACGGCCCGTCAATTCGGGCTTGATTCCTGGTCCTTCGAAACACTCTCCTGGACGCGCCGGAGTGCGGTTGTCTCTCGGCCGTGCGAGAAATGACCGCGAGGCGCACCACTGCGCGGCCCGCCTCCGCCCACGCCACGGGCGACACGCAATCCCTGAGCCGCGTGAGTGACAATCACGGCGCATCCAGAAGCCAGCGGGCGATGATTCTGATTCGCCCGGCACCCGGCCGCCCACGGCCGGGCAGAAAACGGAGGAAGAACCCTATGCGCAACTTCAAGAAGGCTGCCGCCCTCTCGCTCGCCGCCGCGGGCCTGGTGCTCGGTGCGGCCGGCGGCGCGTCCGCCAGCTCGGGCGCCGAGGCCGTCGTCGCCAACTCCCCCGGTGTGCTCTCCGGCAACTCGATCCAGATCCCGGTGCACATCCCCGTGAACGTCTGCGGCAACTCGATCGGCGTCATCTCCATCCTCAACCCGGCGTTCGGCAACTCCTGCGCCAACGTCGGCTGACGCAGCTGTGCCCGCGCCGCACCACCCGCCCGGGTGGTGCGGCGCACCCCTCCCCGTGCTTGATCTAGGAGATCAACTCCCATGCAGAACGTGAAGAAGGCCGCCCTCCTCTCCGCCACCGCGGCCGGCCTGGTGCTCGGTGCCGCCGGCGGTGCGGCCGCCAGCGCCGGTGCCGAGGGCGTCGTCACCAACTCGCCCGGCGTGCTGTCCGGCAACTCGATCCAGATCCCGGTGCACGTCCCGGTGAACCTGTGCGGCAACTCGATCAACGTGATCGGCGCCCTGAACCCGGCGTTCGGCAACTCCTGCGCCAACGTCGACATCCCGCACACCGACTCGGCCCCCGTGATGGACGAGGACTGCTGATCACCCGCTGATCCGGCCCCGCCTCGCGTCGCTGCCCCCCGGCCCTGGCCGGGGGGCAGTTCGCGTCGGCCCGCCCCGGCGCGACACGCCCAACCACCAGCACCCACCGAAGGGTTGATTCCGCATGGCACTCAAGACGACCGGCACCGGCGCGCTGGCCGCGATCGGCGCGGCGATGCTGCTGGGGGCCGCCGCCCCCGCCGCGCAGGCCACCCCCGTGGAGCCGGCCGGCGGCCTGCCCGTGCCCCAGCTCCCGGCCCCCCGGCTCGCCCCGACCGACCTGGGCCAGGCCATGGAGGGCACCAGCAGCGGCCTCGGCTACGCCGTCGCGCCGGTCAAGACGCTGCGGCTGGACCCGTGGGCGCAGTCCTCGGCCGACTTCCTGAACAACGGCGTCGGGGTCCAGCCCGACAACGGCCTGCCCGCCATCGGCACCGGCACCCTGACCGGCCCGCTGACCGCCGGCGGCGGCGCCAAGGACCTCCCGGCCGTCGGCCCGCTGCTCGGCGCCCTGCCGGGCTGAGCCCGCCGCCGACGCCCGTACGACGGAGCCCGGCACCGCCCCGAGGGGTGGTGCCGGGCTCCGTCACGGGGCGGCCCCGGCGGCGGACGCTGCCGGGCGCGCCGGCGCCGGGGCTCAGGCCTCGACGTCCTGGTTCAGCACGCCGTCCACGCTGGTGCCGGCCGCCTCGGTGAGCGCGCGCAGGGTGTCGACCGCGGAGACCGGCTTGTCGTCGCCGCCGAGCGAGGCGCTGGCGCCCGGTACGGCCTGGACGCCCTCGGTCACCAGCCGCGGGTCGAGCTCCCCGAAGGCCAGCATCCCGTCCGCCAGTTCACCGCTGTGGTCGCCGAGGTAGGAGACCGGCTGGCCGAGTTCGAGCGCCGGGCCGGCCGCGTGCAGCGGGGCCGAGGGCGCGTCCAGGCCGAGGGTGCCGGGGGTGACGCCGTCGGCGGCGGCGGGCAGCGGCAGGGTGGTCTTCAGGGCGGGCCCGACCTTGCCGGCGGCCAGCGAGGGGATCACCTGCTCGGGCATCAGCTGGTGGCCGGCCTTCGGCGGCGGCGGCATCAGCGGGGAGGTCGGGATCGCCCCGGAGACCTCCCCGCCCTCGGCCAGCACCGGCAGCCGGCTGGTCGGGGCGCTCAGCGGGATCGTGAAGGGCACGGTCCGGGTGGACAGGCTGTCCTCCAGCGAGGCGACCTCCTCGGGCGTCATGGGGGTTGCCGCGGCCGCGCCCTGGGAGGCGACGACGCCGGCGCCGACCGCCAGGAGCAGGGCTCCGGTCGCCCGCTTGGAGAGCTTCATGCTGTTCACCGTTCTGTCCGTGGATCGTGGATGGTGCGTGGACCATGGGATGGTGCGTTCGGATCGGTAGCCGCCGTGCGTGGGTCCGCCGCGCAGCGGAAAGCACTCTGTCCAAACGAGCCACGCCCGCCCAGGATTGCGAGAGTTAACCGGTACGGCCTATTAATCCGACCGTCTGACACTCCTGCGAGCGATCCCCGGGACCCACCGGGCAATCCGCCGTAACTTTCCCGCCGCTGATTCTTTGAGCTGGATGTCGCAGCCAGAACGGCGGCAGGAGTCGGACCGCTGATCCGCTGGAGCCCTCGCGTCTTCAACGGTCGGCCGCATTTCGAAATCCCCCCTGACGGGCTAGCAACCGCAGACCGGGTCGCTCGTTGAACGCTTTGCACGAAACAGCGGTCAAGCCCGCCGAGACGACCGTCCCTAGCATTCAGAGAGGTATCTCAGCTCATGCTCAAGAAGACCTTCGCCTCCGTCGGCCTGGCTGCCGCCGCGCTGGCCGCCGTCGCCTCCCCCGCCGCCGCGATCGGCAACTCGGACGGCTCCGCCGCTTCGATCCAGGGCAACGGCGGCACCAACTCCACCGGCACCTGGGGCAACCACAGCCCCAACTTCCACTTCCTGGACAACCCGAACCTCTGCCTGCCCGAGATCCACAACATCGGTGTCGGCGTGCTCGGTGTCGCGGTCCCGGTCGAGGTCGACGCTCTGAACAACCAGCCGAAGCAGACCTGCGTCGTCGGCCAGAGCACCCTCGGCAGCGGCGACGGCGGCGTGTCCCACCTGGTGGGCTGAGGCCTCCTCAGGCCGACGCCGGGCCGGCCGGCACTCCTGCGCCACCGGCCCGGCACCACCGCCCCGTCCGGCACCCGTACGTGCCGCACAGATCCGGGGTCCGGCCCGCTCCCCCGGCCGGGCCCGCTCCACCGGCCCAATCTGAGCCACCGGTTGGGCAGTCGCTCCACTCCATCAGATCCGAAAAGGAACCCCAAGAAATGATCAAGAAGGCTCTCGCCGTCGCCGGTATCGCCGCCGCCGGCTTCACCATGGCCACCGCCCCCGCGATGGCCATCGGCGACTCGGACGGCGCCGCCGTCTCCGGCCAGGGCAACGGTGGCACCAACCACAACGGCACCGAGGGCAACCACAGCCCGAACTACCACACCCTCGACAACCCGAACCTCTGCCTGCCGGAGGTCCACAAC
>NZ_JBEZIR010000148.1:0-20435 GCF_040651175.1 Kitasatospora sp. NPDC048540 | reverse complement strand
ACGGTCCTCAGCCCGCTGGCCGGTGTCCTGGACGTGCCCACCCGGACCTTCACCGTCTGGCAGATCGTGGGCGGGGTGCTCTGGTCGCAGACCCTGGTGCTGGCGGGGTACTGGCTGGGCGCGGCCGTCCCGGGGATCGACCACTACCTGTGGCTGCTGGTGGGGGCGGTCGTCCTGCTCTCGCTGCTGCCGGTCCTGCTCCACCCCCACCGGGACTCGCGCTCGCGCTGACGCCGGACGGAGGCAGGGCACGCGGGGACCGTCGTCCTTCCAGGGGGCGCGGGGAACTGCGCGAGGGCGGAAGGAACGGCGCCGCACCTCCCACCGGACCGTGAGCCGGCGGTCCGCGCACCGAGCCGTGTGCTTCACGACTCCGATCCGCCGGCGTCCGACGCCTCCTCGCCCGATCCCGCCCGATCGGCCTCTCCCGGCGGGCCGCTCAGCCGGTGGTGGCCGCCAGGATGTGGTCGCGGGAGGCCCGGACCTGCTGCCGCAGGGCGGGCAGGTCGACGTCGAGGACCCGGCCGTTCCACTTGCGGGGTTCGCCGTTGACCAGGACGGCGGTGATGTTGCGGGCGTCGCAGCCCAGCACGACGGTGCCGACCGGGTCGTTGAGGGGCATGGTGTTGAGGTCCTCGGCCTCGATGACCAGCAGGTCGGCCTTCTTGCCGGGGGTGAGCGAACCGGTCACGTCCTGGAGGCCGTTGGTGCGGGCGCCCTGGAGGGTGGCGAAGTCCAGCACGTCGTGGGTGGTGATCCTGGCGGGCCGCCGGCCGGTGCCGTAGGCGTCGTTCACCGCGCGCATCCGCTGGATGGCGTGCAGTGTCCGCATCTGGGTGAACATGTCGCCGGCCAGGGCGACCTCGACGTCGATGCTGAGGCCGGGGCGGACGCCCGCGGCCAGGGCCTCGTCGACGGCGGGAACCGCGGTCTCCAGGCCGATCTGCGCGTCCGAGGTGGGGGCGAGTGCGACGGTGGCGCCGCAGCCGCCGATCGCCTTCCACGCCTCGGGGGTGAGCCCGGTGGCGTGGATGAGGGTGACCTCGGGGGTGAGCAGGCCGGCCTCGGCCCAGTCCAGCACGGCCGCCGAGGAGGCGGCGCCGAAGACCGCGTCCACGCTCACGCCGATGCCCAGGTCCGCGGCGACGCGGGCGAGTCCGGGCCCGTAGGCGAGGGCCGGTCCGGCGATCTCGTCGGTGGCGAGGGCCGCCAGGCGCAGGGTCAGCAGCTGGTCGTCGCTGCTGAAGTACCGGTCCGCGAGCCGGGTGAGGTCGCCGGGCCACTGGTGGTCCCAGTCGCCGAAGTGCGGGCCCATGGCGGCGTGGACACCCCGGATGCCGGTGTCCAGCAGCGCCTCGATCGCGGCGTCGGAGTGCTCGCGGGTGCGGGAGTTGTGCGAGAAGTCGAGCAGGCAGGTGATCCCGGCGTCGATCGCGGAGAGCGCCGCGAGCCGGGTGCCGGTGTACATGTCCTCGGGCCGGTAGGCCGTGGCGTAGCCGGCGAGGGTGGTGGTGACGTACCCGCCGAGGTCGTCCACGTCCGGCATGATCCGGCGCAGCTGGCTCTGCCAGGCGTGGCGGTGGGTGTCGACGAAGCCCGGTGCCAGGACGGTGCCGGTGGCGTCGACGACGATGGCGTCGCCGGCGTCGAGGGCGGTGCCGACGGCGGCGATGGTGTCCCCCTCGACGAGCAGGTCCGCCCGGGGCAGGGTGCCGAGGGCGGGGTCCATGGTGACGACGGTCGCTCCGGTGAACAGGATGCGCCGCCGGGGGTCGCCGGCCGCCCGGCGGATCCGGTCGAGGACGGCGGGAGTGAGGTCGTCGGGGGTGGGGTCGGCGTGCACGGGAGGCCTTTCGGTGCGGTACGCCGGGCGACGCCCGGCCGGGGCGGTCGCCCTCGCGGCCAGCCTCGGGGTACGCGGCCCGGGTAACCAGGCCGCCGTGTACCTGGGTGTCCGGCACCCAGGCTGCCCACCCGCCCGCACACCGGGGTCCGACCCGGCCCGCCCCGACGTACCGGCCCGTCCGGCCGACCCCGCCGGACACGGGGCCTCCCCCGGCGCCCCCTCGGCGCCCCGCCCGGGGCCGTCCCCGGCGCAGGGAGGCCCCCCGACGCGGCACTAGGGTGGGGGGAATGAGCAACGGGACGCCGCTGGGTGATTTTCTCCGGGCCCGACGGAAGGCACTGAAGCCGTACCAGGTCGGCCTGCCCGAGCACGGCAGGCGCCGGGTCCCGGGGCTGCGCCGGGAGGAGGTCGCGCTGCTGGCCGGGGTGAGCGCCGACTACTACGTGCGCCTGGAGCAGGGGCGTGAGCGCAGCCCGTCGCCGCAGGTCGTGGAGGCCGTGGCGCAGGCGCTGCGGCTGGGGCCGGAGTCCGCCGACCATCTGCACCGGCTCTGCCTGGCCGCCTTCCAGCGGCCGCGCGGCCGCGCCCGGCCCACCGTCGACCCGCACCTCGTCCGGTTGATGGACGGCTGGGCGCACACCCCGGCCTTCGTGGTCGGCCCGGCGCTCGACGTCCTCGCGGCCAATGCGGTGGCCGCCGCCCTGCACAGCGGCTTCGAGCGGTTCGACAACCTGGCGCGGCTGGTGTTCACCGACCCCGCGGGCCGCGGGTTCTACCGGGACTGGGAGCGGGCCGCGCGCTCGTGTGCCGCCGAGCTGCGGGCCGCCTTCGGCCACGATCCGGGCTCGGCCAGGATCGCCGAACTGGTCGGGGAACTCTCGCGCGGGAGCGAGGAGTTCGCGGAGCTCTGGGAACGGCACGAGGTCGGCGGCAAGGCCCAGGACGTCAAGCGCCTCAGGCACCCCGCCGTCGGGGACCTGGAGATCCGTTTCTCGGCCTTCGCCGTGAACGGCGCCCCGCACCAGCAGTTGGTGGTGTACCAGGCGGAGCCCGCCGGGCCGACGGCCGCCGCCTTCGAGCAGCTGCACGCGACGGCCGCCGGTGCGCGGTGGGTGGGTGCCGCACTCCCAGGACCGACACAGCCATGAACGCCGCGGCCTGGCTGCCCGCGCCCCGGCGGACGACAGTTGAGGCATGGACAGCTACGACACCCCGCACCCCTTCGTCGGCATGTGGGTGACCGCCGACGGCCACATCCGCCAGGCGCTGCTCGCCGACGGGCGGTACGACGAGGCCCGCGGCGACCGGCCGAGCGCCTACACCGGGCGGTACACCGTCACCGGTGACCACCTCGACTACGTCGACGACACCGGCTTCACGGCCACCGGCGACGTCCGGGACGGCGTGCTCTTCCACGAGCACCTGGTGCTGTACCGGGAGCACTCCCCCGGGCCGGGCCGCCCCCGGGCGGCCGGGTAGCGGCCGGGCCCGGGAGCCGCGCGCCGGGCCCGGCGTCCCGGTCCTTACGCGGCGGCCGTGGGCCGGCCCCCGGCACCCGTACGGGGGCTCGCGGAGCCGCGGCCGGGGCGACCGCGGCCACCGCGGTTGCGGCCGGCGGAGGCGCTGCGCCGGGGGCGTTCGACGACCGGGTTGGCGATCACGGTGGGGATGCCGGTGGGGACGCGGGCGCCGGTGATGCGCGCGAGCTCCTCGTCCGTGGGGTGGACGGTGAGCGCGTTGGGGGTGAGGTCGGCAGCGGCCATCAGGCGGCTCATCTCGCGGCGCTGGTTGGGCAGCACGAGGGTGACGACGGTGCCGGACTCGCCGGCCCGGGCGGTGCGGCCGCCGCGGTGCAGGTAGTCCTTGTGGTCGGCCGGCGGGTCGATGTTGACGACCAGGTCGAGACCGTCGATGTGGATGCCGCGGGCGGCGACGTTGGTGGCGATCAGCGCGGTGACCTGGCCCTGGCGGAACTGCTCCAGGGTGCGGGTGCGCTGCGGCTGCGACTTGCCGCCGTGCAGCGCCGCGGCCTTGACGCCGTCGGCGAGCAGGTCCCGGACCAGCCGGTCGGCGCCGTGCTTGGTGTCGGTGAACATGATCACCCCGCCCTCGCGGGCGGCGATGTGGGCGACCACCGCGTTCTTGTCGTGGCTCTGGACGTGCAGCAGGTGGTGCTCCATCGTGCTGACGGTCGCGGCGGTCGGGTCCACCGAGTGCACCACCGGGTCGTGCAGGAAGCGGCGCACCAGCTTGTCGACGTTGCGGTCCAGGGTGGCGGAGAACAGCATGGTCTGCCCGCCCTCGGCGACCTGCTCGAGCAGTTCGGTGACCTGCGGCATGAACCCCATGTCGGCCATCTGGTCGGCCTCGTCCAGCACGGTCACGCCGACCCCGTCGAGCCGGCAGTCGCCGCGCTGGATCAGGTCCTTCAGCCGGCCGGGGGTGGCCACCACGACCTCGGCGCCGCGGTGCAGCGCCATCGCCTGACGGCCGATCGACATGCCGCCGACCACCGTCGCCACGCGCAGCCGTACCGCGTGGGCGTACGGGGTGAGCGCCTCGGTGACCTGCTGGGCCAGTTCCCGGGTCGGTACCAGGACCAGGGCGAGCGGGCGGCGGGACTCGGCGCGCCGGCCGGCGGTGCGGGCCAGCAGGGCGAGCCCAAACGCGAGGGTCTTCCCGGAGCCGGTCCGGCCGCGGCCGAGGACGTCACGGCCGGCCAGCGTGTTCGGCAGGGTGGCGGCCTGGATCGGGAACGGCGCGCTGACGCCCTGCCGGGTCAGCGTGGCGAGCAGGGCGTTCGGCAGCTCCAGCTCGTCGAAGGACGCGACGGCGGGCAGCGCCGGGGTGATCGTGACGGGGAGTGCGAACTCCCCCTGGACGGCGGAGCGCTGACGCGGGTTGCCGCCGGACGGGCGCCGTACGCCACCGGAACGGGACCCGGCACCGGCCCGGCCGCCGGAGCGGGCGGCCGCGGCGCCACCGCCGCGGTAGGAGGGGCGATCGGAGCGGTTGCTGCGGTCGGAGCGGTTCATGCGAAGGGCCTTCCTCGGGGCGGCACGTCACGAGGAGGTCCCCGCGGCTCAGGGCAGCGCGGGATCGCACGAACGGGCCGGAGATGGAACGGGCGGGGCGTGGACGGTGGAGCCGTGCGGCACGTCGCCTGCGGTGGGCGCTCGCCGTGGGACGGCGGCGGCCTCGATCCGCGGATGGTCACGGGCGGCCCCGGGCCGCGGCGCGGTGCGTCTCGCGTGGGGGGTGGTCGCCGGTGACGGAGCCGGGCCGGTGGGGCCTCGGCGGTGGTCGGCGGAAATGCCCAGGGACCCGCACCGTGCGTCTACGCGGTGCGGGTCCCTGCTGCGTCGGCAGGTGCCTGCGCAGTGGAAACTACAGCGGGCGAATGTTCTCCGCCTGCGGGCCCTTCTGGCCCTGCGTGACGTCGAACTCGACCTTCTGGCCCTCGAGCAGCTCACGGAAACCGCTGGCGTTGATGTTCGAGTAGTGGGCGAACACGTCCGGACCGCCGCCGTCCTGCTCGATGAAGCCGAAGCCCTTTTCCGAGTTGAACCACTTCACAGTGCCATTAGCCATTAAAGCTCTCCTTCGAGGGGCCGTCCGAGGTCAGCACCGTGCAGACCTCGAGTCGCCGCGATGATGACCCACCGGGAAAACCCGGACAACAAAAATGCGCCCGCGATCACATCAGCAGGCGCACACACACGTTCATGGGGACCACAACTGCAACTGGCATGACTGTAGCAGGCGCCGGCCGATTCGAGGAGGAATTACCTCCGCGCGTCGCGCGAGCATTCCCCCGCGCCGCGGCCCGGCCCCCCGCACCATCACCGACGGACCGTCAGAAGGCTTCGGGGGAACGGGCACCGCGCCCGTGGATCACACCCCGCCGGGCCCGGCTAGAGTGCCGGACATGGCGGTGGACGCGGACGTGGCGGTGGACGCGGACGTGGCGGTGGTGGGCGCGGGGCCGGTCGGCCTCGCCGCCGCGCTGCTGCTCGCCCGGGCGGGGCTCGGCGTGGTGGTGCTGGAGCGCCGCCCCGGTCCGGTCACCGAGTCCCGGGCCACGGACCTGCACGCGCGGACCCTGGAGGCGCTCGCGCCGAGCGGGCTGGCCGAGGCGCTGCACCCACTGGGCCGCCGGGTGGACACCGTGGAGATGTGGTCGCGGGGGCGCCGGCTCGGCGGCTTCGACCTGGGCGGGCTGCGCTCCCCGTACCCGTACATCCTGACCGTCCCGCAGTGTGCGACCGAGGGCCTGCTCGCCGAGCGGGCCGAGCGCGCGGGGGTACGGGTGCACCGCTCGACGGCGGTCCGGTCGGTCACCGAAGACGCCGACGGCGTCACCGTACGGGCGGACGCCCTGGACCCGCTGCGCGCCCGCTGGGTGGTGGCGGCCGACGGTGCGTCGAGCACCCTGCGGGCCCTGGCCGGTACGGCGTTCCGGGGCCGGACCTACACCGGGACCTGGCAGCTGGCCGACCTGCGGGTCGAGGACTCCTCGCTGGACCTGACCCGGGTCCACATGGTCGGCGGGCCGCGCGGCCTGCTGGTGGTGCTGCCGATGCACCTGGACGGCTGGGCCCGGGTGGTGCTGCACCTGCCGTCCGGCCGCACACCGGACGGCGCCCTCGCGCCCGCCGCCACGCCCGTCCCCGACGGCCGGGCCGACCCCGCCGCCATCGCCGCCGAGGCGGCGGCCCGCGGGTGGACGGCGAGCGTCCGCGACTGCCGCTGGACCAGCACCTTCCGAACCCACCGCCGGCTCGCCGCCGGGCACCGGAGCCGGCGGGTGCTGCTGATCGGCGACGCCGCCCATGTGTGCAGCCCGGTCGGCGGGCAGGGGCTCAACCTCGGCCTGCGCGACGCCGTCTCGCTCGCCGCGGCGCTGCCCGCCGCCACCGCGCGCGGCGGTGCGGTGGCGGACGCGCTCACGGCCTGGCGCCGGTCCCGCCGCGCCGACGCCCTGGGGGTGCTGGCCCGCACCGACCTCGCCACCCGCGCCTGGACGCTGCGCTCGGCGCCCGCGCGCGCCGTCCGGGACGCCGCCCTGCGCGGTGTCCTCACCACCCGGACCGGGCGCCGCCTGCTCGCCGAGTCCGTCGCCGGACCCCACCCCGGCCGGTCCTGAGCCCGGCCCTGGCACCGCAGGGTCCGCCGGGTCCGCTGCCTGCCGCGGACCGGGTTCCCGGCCCGGCGGCCGCGTTCAGTAGAGTTCGCGGGTGGCCATTTCACGGGAGCAGATCCTCGCCGAGCTCGGCGTCCAGTCGTCCATCGTGCCCGCCGCCGAGATCCGGCGCCGGGTCGACTTCCTCAAGGACTACCTGAGGTCGACCCCGGCCACGGGCTACGTCCTCGGGATCAGCGGCGGCCAGGACAGCACGCTGGCCGGCCGGCTGTGCCAGCTCGCCGCCGAGGAGCTGCGCGCCGAGGGGCACGAGGCGACCTTCGTCGCGGTCCGGCTGCCGTACGGCGTGCAGGCCGACGAGCACGACGCGCAGATCGCGCTGGGCTTCATCCGGCCCGACCGTTCGATCGCGGTCAACGTCAAGCCGAGCGCGGACGCCGTCGCCGCCGAGGCGGCGCTCGGCCTGGAGGAGCTGCTGGGCGACGAGCCCAAGCTGCGGGACTTCGTGCGCGGCAACATCAAGGCCCGCGAGCGGATGGTGATCCAGTACGCCATCGCCGGGCAGCTGGGCATGCTGGTGGTCGGCACCGACCACGCGGCGGAGGCGGTCACCGGCTTCTTCACCAAGTACGGCGACGGCGGTGTCGACCTCACCCCGCTGACCGGCCTGACCAAGCGTCAGGGTGCGGCTCTGCTGGCCGAGCTGGGCGCGCCGTCGAGCGTCTGGGAGAAGGTCCCGACCGCCGACCTGGAGGACGACCGGCCCGCGCTGCCGGACGAGGTGGCGCTCGGCCTCACCTACGCCGAGCTCGACGACTACCTGGAGGGCGCCGAGGTCACCCCGGCCGTCGCCGCCAAGGTGGAGTCGATCTTCTTCGCGACCCGGCACAAGCGGACCGTGCCGACCACCCCGCTCGACGACTGGTGGCGTTGATCCGGCGGGACCCGTCGGATCTGCTCCGGATCCCGGGCCTGTGGGACGTGCCGTACGCCGGCGCCCGCTACCCGGGATCCCTGGCCGTCACCGAGCGCCCCGGCCTCGCGGACGGCGCCAACTGCCAGCTGTTCGCGTACGCCGTCCTCGACCGCTTCGGGCTGGCCGCTCCCCCGCTGCGCTCCAGCGACCTGTGGGAGGACGAGCGGCACTCGGTCCGCGTCCGGCATCCGCACCGGCTCGACCTGCTGTTCTTCAACCGGACCGCCGACCCGTACGGCGCCCACCTCGGCGTCTGGGCGGGTGAGGACGCGGTCCTGCACCTCTGCGCGGAGGTCGGCCGCCCGGCCGTCTGGCCGATGGCCGAGTTCGCCGCCCGCGAGCGCTACCGGACCCTGGTCGGCATCATACGCATCACCCGCACCACCCGCACCACCTGCACCACCTGCACCACCTGCACCGAGGAAGGTCCGGACGGTCCCCGCGCACCCGGGCGGGCCTGACCTCCCGCCGTCCCGCTGTCCGGGCCGTTGGCTACTGTGCGGGCATGCCCGAAACCCACCCGCGGTCCGCCGCCGACGTGCCCGGCGCACCTGACGTGCCCGAGGTGCCCGGCCTGCACTACCTGGCCGACTGGCTCACCCCGGAGAGCGCCCGGGCGCTGCTCGCCGAGGTCGACGCCGAGGCGTGGTCGACCCAGCTCAGGCGCCGGGTGCAGCACTACGGCCACCGGTACGACTACGGGCGGCGCAGCGTGTCCGCCGACCGGACGGCCGAGGTGCCGCCGGTCCCGGGGTGGGCCCGGGAGGTGGCCGGGCGGCTGCTCGGCGAGGGGCTGATGGACCGCGAGGCGGAGCAGGTGATCGTCAACGAGTACCTGCCCGGCCAGGGCATCAGCGCCCATGTGGACTGCCTGCCGTGTTTCGGACCGGTGATCGCCGCGGTCTCGCTGGGCTCCGCTTGTTCGATGGACTTCACCGACCCGCAGGACGGAACCCGGCTCGCGCTGCCGATCGCGGCGGGCAGCCTGCTGGTCATGACCGGCCCGGCACGATTCAGCTGGCGCCACGCCATCGCCGCCCGCCGGTCCGACCCCGGCCCCGCGGGGCGCGTGCCCCGGGGCCGCCGGGTGTCGGTGACCTTCCGCACCCTGCTCCACCCCGACGGCCCGACACCTTGACGGTCCGACACCCTGACGGCCCGGCACTCCGACCGTCCGACGGCCTGATCCGGAAGGGTTCCACCATGAACCGTTTCAGCTACCCCGAGGTCGGCGCGACGGCTTCGGACGGCCCGCTGCCGGCCGGGTACCACCACCTGCGTCACCGCGCCCGTATCGGCGCCGGCCGGGAGGAGTTCGCGGCGGCCGGCGAGGCGATCATGACCTGGCGGATGCACCGCGCCGTCGGGGTGGGGGTGTCGGCGTCCGCGCCGCGGGCCGCCCCGGGGGTGCTGGTGACGGTGGTGCTCGGCCGCGGCAGGCTGGCGCTCACCGCCCCCTGCGCGGTGGTCCGGGCCGTCGAGGGGCCGACCCGGATCGGCTTCGCCTACGGCACACTGCCCGGTCATCCCGAGCGCGGCGAGGAGTGCTTCGAGGTGGAGCTGGATCCCGACGGGCAGGTCTGGTTCACCGTCACCGCCTTCAGCCGCCCGGCCCGTTGGTTCACCCGCGCCGTGTCCCCGCTGGTCCCGGTCTTCCAGCGGCTCTACGTCCGCCGCTGCGCGCGGGTCCTGCGCCGGCCGGCGGCGCGCGGCCGGCCCGGTCCGGGACCCGGGACGGGCTGACGCCCGCGGCCCGGCGCCCCGGGTCACCGGGTGGCGGTCGGCTGCCGGTTACCGGTTGCTGGTTGCCGGCCGGGTCAGCGGGTGGCCGCCGCCAGCGCCTCGCGGACCGCGGGGGCGCCGGCCGAGTGGCCCGGGTCCTCCGAGAGCGGGGACCCCGGGTCCTTCAGGTACGGCAGGCCGTAGGCGGGGGTGCCGGGCTGGAAGCGCCACCCCTCGGCGAGCGGTCCGGCATCGACGGTGTCGTAGCCGAGTGCGTCGAGCAGGGACGTGGCCGCGGCCTTGGCCGCCGCGTCGTCGCCGGCGATCGGCAGGGCGGTGCGGTCCGGCGCACCGGCCGGGCGGGCCAGGGCGGCGAGGTGACCGAAGTAGATATTGTTGAACGCCTTCACCACGTGGGCGTCCGCGAGGTGCTCCTGGAGCAGGCCGCTGCTGGTGGTGGCGCCCGAGTCGAGCCGGTCGAAGTGGCCGTCGCGCTCGGGGTAGTAGTTGTTGGTGTCCAGCACGGTGCGGCCGGCGAGCGGCGCCGCGGGGACCTTGAGGTAGTTCTTCAGCGGGACCGTCACCACCACCCAGTCGCCCGCCGCTGCCGCCTCGGCCGGGGTGGCCGCGCGGGCGTGCGGGCCGAGTTCCGCGACCAGCCCGGAGAGGGTCTGCGGGCCGCGCGAGTTGCTGAGCACCACGTCGAGCCCGGCGTCCACCGCGAGGCGGGCGAGGGTGCTGCCGATGTTTCCGCTGCCGATGAGTCCGAGGGTAGCCATACCGGTCACAGTGCTCCGGGACCGGCGGGGTATTCCCGTCCCCGGTTCCGCGCCCACCGTTCGGGTCAGGCGAGCCCCCCGGACGGCCGTACCGGCGTCGCGGGCCGGCTCTCCCGGTTGGCCCGGTCGACGGCGGTGACGGTGTACCAGGAGCCGTCCGTGGTGGGGACGGTGAAGCGGCGGGTGCGTCCCGGCAGCAGCGCGGTCAGCCGGTCCGGGTCGGTCCGCGGGCCCGGGCCGGGGTGGGTGTCGTAGCGGTAGACCGCGTGCTGGAACGGCTCCGGGCGGGGGCCGCCGGGGTGGATGACCAGTTGCGGGCGGCCCCGGTCGTCGAGGCCGGGGACGGCCAGCGGCGGCCGGGGCGGTGCCTGGGCGGCGGCGAGCCGGGGCAGCAGCGGTCCGAGCGCCGGGCGGGGCCAGTGGTCGGCGGCCATCCGGCCGACCCCGCCCAGCCGGTCGGCCCACACGCTGGTGGCGTTCCACAGCAGGTTGCCGCCGATCTGCGGGAGTCCGGCGTTCAGGGTGAGGTGGCGGGAGAGTTCGGCGGGGTCCTGCCAGGCGCCGGGGCGGCCCGGGTCGCCGACCCGGGAGACCGCCTGGCCGATCCACAGCTGGGTGCCGGAGCCGGCTGTCCGGGCGGCCCACCAGGGCGCGAGTTCGGCGTAGTCCGAGCCCTCGGTGCCGATCGCCCAGTACAGCTGGGGGGCGAGGTAGTCGACCAGCCCGTCCCGGGCCCAGCCGAGGGAGTCCGCGGACAGGTCGTCGTACGACTGGGTACCGTGGGTGCGTGAGCCGGCCGGGTCGGTGGCGGCGTTGCGCCAGATCCCGAACGGGCTGACGCCGAAGGCCGCTTCGGGCCGGGCCTCGCGGACCAGGTCGCGCATCTCGCGGATCAGCAGGTCGACGTTGTGCCGTCGCCAGGCCGCGCGGTCGGTGAAGCCGCTGCCGTGGGCGGCGAACGCCTCGTCGTCGGGGAAGGCCCGGCCCGGAGCCGGGTAGGGGTAGAAGTAGTCGTCGAAGTGGACGCCGTCCAGGTCGTAGCGGCGAACGGCGTCCATCATCGCCTCCACCACGAACCGCCGGGCCGCGGGCACCCCGGGGTTGTAATAGAGGCCGCCCTGGTAGGACGCGATCCACTCGGGGTGGAGCCGGGCCGGGTGGCCGGGCGCCAGCCGGGCCGGGTCGGGCTGCGTGGCGACCCGGTAGGGGTTGAACCAGCCGTGGAAGGCGAGGGCGCGGCGGTGGGCGGCGTCGACCATGAAGGCCAGCGGGTCCCAGCCCGGGTCCCGGCCCTGGGTGCCCGTCAGCCACTGCGACCAGGGCTCCGGTGCGCCGGGCCAGAACGCGTCCGCGGTCGGGCGGATCTGGACGAACACCGCGTTCAGGCCGAGCGCGACCGCGCGGTCGAGGTGTGCGGTGAACTCCGCGCGCGCCTGCTCGGCCGGCAGGCCGGGGGCGGAGGGCCAGTCGATGTTGCCCACGGTGGCGATCCACACCCCGCGCATCTCCCGCCCGACGGCGCCGTCCGGCCGGGGCCGGTCAGGACCCGCCGGGCCGGCCTCGGGACGCACCGCCAGCAGGGCCGCCGCCCCGAGTCTGCCGACGCCCGCCAGAAAATCGCGCCGTCCGGCCAGGGGCGCGGCCCCGCTCCACTCACCGAGCACAGCCAGCAGCGTAGATCCGACCGGCCGCCGGCACGGCGAGGGCGCGCGCGGGAAGCCGGGAGAGCGTCGCGGGCAGCGTGCGGGCCCGCCGCAGGCGGCTGCGGCCGTCCTTCTTGAGCCGTTGGGTCGAACGGCGGCGAGCGTCCCGGCGGCGGCGTGCGCCGTGAGTGACGATGACGCTGTCCGCGCCTCGCCGCCGTCTGGAGTCGTCATGCCCGTACGGGTCCGCTCGTCCCGCATCCGCCTCCTGGGCGCCGCGCTGGCGCTGGCCTTTGTGTGCGCGGCCGCGGGGTGCCAATCCGACGGTGGTGGCGGATCCACGGCGACGTCCGGGTCGGGCGCCTGTGCGGGCTCGGGCCAGGTACTGGGGGCCGGTTCGACGGCCCAGGCCAACGCGATCGACCTGTGGAAGACGGCCTTCTCCGCCCTCTGCCCGGCGGTGACCGTCACGTACGGTGCCAGCGGTTCGGGGGCGGGGCTCCAGCAGTTCGTCCAGGGCAAGGTCGCCTTCGCGGGCTCCGACGCGGCGCTGGGCCCGGCCGACGTGGAGGCGACCCGCCAGGTCTGCCCCGGCGGTCAGGGCATCGACCTGCCGCTGGTCGCCGGACTGATCTCGATCGTCCACCACATCGACGGTGTCGACCGCCTGGTCCTCGACGGGCCGACCCTCGCCAAGATCTTCGACTCCCGGATCACCAGCTGGGACGACCCCGCCATCGCGGCCCTCAACCCCGGGGTCACCCTGCCCTCGGCCGGTGTCCAGGCGATCCACCGCGCGGACGACTCCGGTACCACCGACAACCTGACCCGGTACCTGGCCGCGGCCTCCAACGGCGCCTGGCCCTACCCGCCCGCCAAGGCCTGGGCGGGCCAGGGCGGCCAGTCCGCCACCGGGAGCGCCGGGGTGGCGGCCCAGGTCGAGCAGACCAAGAACTCGATCGGCTACGTCGAACTCTCCTTCGCCGGGGCCGACGGCCTGCGGAGCGCGGCCATCAGAACCGGTGCGCCGAAGCCGGTCGAGGCCACCGCCGCCAACGCCGCCAACACCATCGCCGCCGCGAAGCTCTCCGGGCCGGGCGAGGACCTCACGCTGGCCTTCGACTACACCACCGACCAGGAGAACGCGTACCCGCTCGTCCTGGTCACCTACGAGATCGTCTGCGACCAGGGCAACAAGCCGGCGGTCCTGCCGGCCCTCAGGTCCTTCCTGTCCTACGCCGCCGGCGACAAGGCCCAGCGGGCGATCGGCGCCCAGGGGTACGTACCGCTGCCGGTGCCGATCGCGGCGCAGGTCCGCGCCACCATCGACGGGCTCGGCTGACCCGGGCGCCCGGCGACCGGTCGGTGGGTCCGACGGCCCGGCGGGGTCGCCGCGCGGCGGTGCCGGGTGCGACCGGCGGGGTGGTGACGGACCGGCGCGGCCGGCGCGCGGCGCGCCCTCGGGCGTGCCCTGCGAGCGGCGACTGCGTTGAGGAAAGCATGGACAGAAACGATTCTGCAGACCGTCCCCTCGGGCCCGCCGAGGCCGAACCCATCTACCGGAACCTGGTCCGGCTGTGGGTCGCCCAGCGGCGTACCGTCCCGGGCTCCCCGGTGCCCCGGCCGCGACAGTCCCGCGGCGGCGGGCGCCCCGCGCCGTCCGACGGGCCGAGACCCCGGACCGGCGGGCCGGTCGTCTTCGTGACCGGGCCCGCCGCAATGCTGCGCAGACCCGCGGAGCGCGGCGACGACGGATGACCGGCCGGCGAGAGCCGCCGGCCCGCGGATTCACCGGTCCCCCCGGCCGGCGCCCACCAATTCCTTGCGGAGCCTCACCCTGGCGCGGTATCCGAGCGTCTTGACCGCCCCCACCCGCCGGCCGGTCAAGCGGGAGATCTCCTCGGACGTCAGACCGTCCCAGTAGCGCATTCGCAGCATCTCCCGCTGGGCGGCGGTCAATTTTGTCATGGCAATAGCCAGCCTGGCCGCATCGGCCGCGCCGTCGAATGCCGCGATGACCGCGCTCTCCACGCGCACTCCCGCATCCATCTCGGGCATCTCGAGAACCAGCACCTCGGCAATGGACGACCTCCGCCGTACATGATCCTTCAGCAGATTCTTCGCAATGGTGACCAGCCATGCGGAGAAGTCCGTGCCGGTCCACCGGTATCCGCGGATCGAGCGCATCGCCCGCACGAAGGTCTCCTGCGTCAGGTCCTCGGCGAGTGCTTCGTTCCCCTGCGTCCGGCGCAGGAGATAGGCCAGCAACGGGCCTCGGTGGCGGCGGTACAACTCGCTCCAGGCGGCCGGATCGCCGGCCTGCGCGAGATCGATGAGCATCGACATGCGGTCGACGTTGCTGCGTGTCAGGGCTTCCTCCCCGGTCCGCTCCGACCCCTCTGCGGGGTAGGCGCAGACGCTAACACCCTTGCACGCATGCAAGCAAGGAAATCGATAATCCCGAGCCAATCCCCGGTAATCAAGGGGAATCCCGTACAGGCTTGCATGCGCGCAAGGTGAATGGCCGCTCCGTGGCGGCGCGGTAGTCTGCCCGCATGCCACCCACCATTGACGAAGATCCCGGACGCTCCACGGCCCGCCGTTTCGGTGCGGCCGTCCACGAGGCCGCCGAACGCGCGGGATACGATCTGCGCCCCGGCGCGGGCGGCCGGGCCGCGCTCGCCAAGGACGTCGGAATGAGCGCGTCAGCCGTGGGCCGGATGCTGCGGGGGGACACGCTCCCCCGTCCGTCGCAGTTCGAGCAGATCGCCTACGCGGTACATGTCGAACTGCGGGACCTCTTGGTCCGCGGCGGCGTTATTTCCCGAGATTCCGCCAACAGCCTTCCGTTGAGAGTACGCTCACAGGCCATCAGCCCAGAGGAAGCGGCCGACGCCTGGGGCATTACCGACCCCGTGATCCGGAAATTCCTGCTCGCCACCATCTCGCAGGCGATCACCATGCAGCACGGGCAACGGGAGGAGAATGCGGGCTGACGTCGTGCCGGAATGAGGTGAAGGTCAGCGTGGCCAGATTCGCACCAACCGTCGTCAGAGTCTCGATGTCCGTTCTCGGCCTGGCGCTCGCCGTCGTGGCGGGCCGCGAGACGCCCTGGATCCCCCCGCTGACCGGCTTCCTGTTCGCGGTCCTGACCGCCACCGAACTCGCCCTCGCCAAGGTCCGCCACTGGGTCCACCGGGCCGACGACCAGCTCCACACCCAGCTGGCCTTCGTGCTCTCCGAGCAGTCGAGGGCCGCCGCGGAGCACGACGCCCTCGCCCTGGACCTGGCCGCCCTCGGACGGCAGATCCAGGAGCAGCAGCGGCAGCGCAACGGGGTGGACTCCCTGCTGGGGCTGCTCCTGACGACCAGGGACGACCTCACGGAGGCCCGCCGGGCCGCCGCGGCCACCACCGCCGACTACGCCGACCTCTCCTCGGACTGGAACGGCCTGGTCCAGAAGCTGATGCGGGACGGCACCCCCCTCCCGGTCCCCCCGGCCAGAACCACCCCGGACACCACCCGCCCCCCGACCCACGACTGACGACACCCGGCGGGCACGGCAGGCGCGGCGGGGCGTCGGCGGGGCGTCGGCGGAGAGGGCCTGGATTCGGAGCTGCGGAGGCGGGCGGGACCGCCCGGCCGGGGCCCCGGTCTCCGTTCAACCGCTCCGGGCACCTCTGCTCGATCCCGGGCCGGTCTCCCGCGCCGTTCACGAGGGCCACGGTGGCGGGACCGCTAAGCGTCCCCCGACGGTGGCCTGATGTCCCGTCCGCCCGCTCAGGGCGCGCAGGGCCCGAGGTCGCCGATCACCCCGACGCGGAAGCCGAGCCACGGGTAGGTGTGGCTGAAGAAGGGGTTGTCCTGCGGCTGGAGACCCACCGCGGAGGGCCACATCTGGTACGCCGGGGCGTTGGACACCCCGCCGTGTTCCCGGCGCCAGACCCGTGCGGAGTCCCCGCCGGCCGGGGGCGGGGTGATGGTGTCGGTCCACTCGACCGCGTTGCCGCCCTGGTCGAGGGTGCCCCAGGGCGAGGTGGTCCTGGCCTGGCCGACGGTGCTGAGGCTGCCCTGGTAGAGCATCCGGTACGCGATGGGGTCCAGCCCGAAGGGGTTGACGGTCGCGCAGGTGACGGGCTGCACCTGGCCCGGGCACCAGCTCGGTGCGGGCAGGTTGCTCGCGTGGTACGAGGCCAGCGGCTGGGTGGCCGCGTTGGTGACGTCGCCGGTGGCGGGGTCGAGGACGGTGGGCGCGGGTGCGGTGGCGTCGCCGTCCCCGAAGACACCGGGGTTGGTGGGGTACTTCCAGTAGGAGTAGGTGCCGCCGCCGCTCGGGTCGTAGTACGCCGCCTTGATCCACTCGTCCTGGCTCGGGACGACGAAGCCGGAGTCCTGCGCGCGGGTGGCATCGGGGCGGGCGAGGTCGTACATGCCGCGCTCGGTCTGCGGCGAGAGTTCGACCTGGTAGCTGACGTAGTCGTGCCCGTCCCGGACGCCGGACTGCCGGGAGACCAGCCGGCCGTTGTGGAGCGAGTTGACGAAGCGGGCCGCCTTGAGGAAGTCGGCGAAGCCGTACGGCTTGTCCGCCCACTCGGGGTACGCCACGGTGTAGTGGTGGCCGTCGGCCGCCGCGGCGGAGAACTCGATCGGGCCGTACTTGGGCCACGCCGAGGAGCTCTCGCTCCGGTCGTACAGACCGTGCGGGTCCCGTCCCCGGCGGTCGGCCGTGTTCAGGAAGGCCACCCACTGGCCGACGGTGACCTCGAACTCCCCGATCTCGTACGGGTCGCGGACGCCACCGACCATCAGGCACCCGGACGTGTCCGATGGCGCGTCGGCGCAGGTCCGGTAGATCGCGTCGGTGAACGGGACGACGGCGACCGCCGGGTTCCCCGGGGCGCCGACCTTCACGGTCGTCACGGTCACCACCTCGCCCCGGACTCCCCCGGGCGTACCGGGCTCCGAGGCCGCGGCGACCGCGGACGGGGCGAGCAGCACCGAGACCCCGCAGGCGGCCAGGGCAGCCCTGCCGAGTCGGGTACGGCTGACGGCTACCTGCATGGTCGTTCCCTTTCGGCCACGGCGGACCTCCGCCGGATCCGGCGCTGCGGTGCGGAGGGATTCGGCGGCCGGTCCCGGCCGCGAGTGGTCCCACGCTAGGACAGCGACCACGCTCCGCGGTCGAAGCATCGCGGGAGGGAGGGGAAATGTTCGCCCGTGTGACGGCCCGCCCGCGCTGCAGCCCGCGTCCGCGGGTGCGGGCCGTTCACTCGTTCGTGTCGCCGGGGTGTCGTCCGCGGTGGCGGGCGACAGGCGTGGACCACCATGTGTGCTGTCCCGCTGGAGGCGAACGCGGGCCCGCCGTCGACGGGAGAGCGCCGTGCCCCGCAGCCACCCCCGGCCCCCGCGCCCGCCGGAGCGCGGTCGCCGATGCCCCGGGCGCGGTGGCCCGTGAGGCTGGCCATCGACCGGGAGTCACCCGATCTGCCCGCCGTCGAACAGGCGGTCTGCACCGAGCTGGCGGCCGTCGACGCCGGGCCCGAGGTCTGCAACCAGGTGCTGGTGGCGATCCTGGAGGCGGTCGCCAACGCCCTGCGGCACGGCCGCACCCTCGACGGCGCCGGGCGTCCCGTCCTGCTGGACCTCGAGGTCTCGGACGGCCGGATCACCGCGACGGTCACCGACGACGGCCCGGGCTTCGACCTGGCCGCCTGTCCCGACCCCCGCGCGCCCGAGCGGCTGCTGCTCCCGGGCGGCCGGGGACTGCTGCTGATGCGCCACTACATGGACAGCGTCAACCACGCCTTCCCGCCCGGTGGGGGCACGGTCGTGACGCTGCGCCGTTCCGTCCCCGCCGCGGGCCCGGAGGCGGAGGATCCCCGCCGCCGGGAGGACCGCGGCTGAGGCCAGGGTCCGGGCAGGCGCGGTCGTGGTGACCGGCCGGCGGGACGACGGACCGTCAGGCCCGGTGTCCGCAGGGGCCGTACCGGTCGGTCCCGTCGCTCAGCTCCGTACCAGCCGTTCGGCGTGCTCGGCCTCGTCCGGCCGGATCGCGCCGGGCCGGGAGCCGGCGGGCCGCCAGCGGGTCGTGACGCCGTCCGGGCCTTCCAGCGCTCCGCCGCGCAGCGCCGCCTCGATCCGCTCGCGGACCTCCGCCTCGGCGGCCGGTTCGGCCGCGAAGAGCACCCGCAGCCGTACCCGGGCGTCGGTGGACGGCTCGACGGCGGTGTGGTGGGGGGCGAGTGGGCACGGCGGTTCGTGGTCCCAGTGCCCGCACAGCGCGACGGTGACGGCGGCCCCGAGGGCCCGGACGTCGCCGCCCGCCGCCAGTACCACGACCGCCTCATGGACGTAGGCCCTGCGCATCCGCCCAGTATCCCCCCGTCCGCCGTCGGTGCGGCCTGCCAGGATGGCGGCATGTCGAACGAACCCCGGACCTGGTCCGGCGATCTGCACCCGGACCTGCTGGCGGCGAAGGCCCGGGTCTACGACCCGGCCGGGCTGGCGTGCTCCCCGCCGGTGGCGGAGGCGGAGAGCGCGCAGTACGCGGCGTACGGGTTCGACCTGGACGGCCGCGCGGTGCGGTTCCGGGCGGCGCGGACCACTCCGGCCAAGGCGGGCCAGTTCGTCACGGTGTGGAAGCGGCCCGATCCGCGCGGGCCGATCCGGCCCTTCGACACCGCCGACGACCTCGACCTGGTGGTGATCAGTTCGCGGGACGGCGGGCAGTTCGGGCAGTTCGTCCTCCCGTGCGCGGCGCTGGGCGAGCGGGACGTCCTGTCCCGTGACGGGGTGGGCGGGAAGCGGGCGTTCCGGGTCTACCCGCCGTGGGTCACCACGACCAACCGCCAGGCCCGCGCCGCCCAGGCCTGGCAGCTGGAGTTCTTCCTGCCGGTCCCCGAAGGGGGCCCCGTCGACCTGGTCCGGGCGCGGGCGCTGTACCGCGCGCGGGACTGACCCGGGGCCGCAAGGGGCGGTCCGGATGCCCGTGCCCGGGGCCCGGGCTCAGCGCCCCGGGCTCAGCGCCTGGCGCGGATGCCGTCGAGGGCGATGCCGAGCACCCGGTCGCGCTGTTCGTCGTCGGGGAAGGCGACCGTACTGACGCCGGAGACGAGGCGCAGCAGGTCGTCGATGTCCATGTCAGGGCGTACCTCGCCGGCCTCCTGGGCGCGGGTCAGCAGGGGCGTGCCGGCGTCGTACATGGACTGGCGGCAGGCCAGGAAGACGTCGGTCTCCTCGCCCGCCAGGGCCTCGCGGATGGCGCGCTTGGTGAGGGCGTAGGAGACGAAGCGGCGCAGCCAGGCGGCCAGTGCCTCCCACGGCGGCTCGCCGGCGAGCTCGGCGGCGACCACGCCGAGGTCGTTGACCTCGTTGGCGTAGACGGTTTCGAAGAGGTGCCGGCGGGTGGGGAAGTTGCGGTAGAGGGTGCCGATGCCGACGCCGGCGCGGCGGGCGATGTCCTCCAGGGAGGCGTCGGCGCCGTGTTCGGCGAAGGCGTCGCGGGCGGCGGCGAGCAGCGCGTCGAAGTTGCGCGCGGCGTCGGCGCGGCGCGGGCGCTGGGCCGCGAGGAACTCGTGGACGACGACCTGTTCCGGCACGCGGACCTCATCTCGGACACCCGGCTTGAACCGGAGGGGTACCTCCGCTAATCTGGAGGCATGCCTCAACTTTACCAGTGAGGCCCCGACCTCGCCCTGCCGCCGTCCGGCCGGGCGCCCTCGCACACCGCCGGGCCGGTTCCGGCCTGCGGACCGCCCGCCCGCTGCTGCCCGCGGCCGGTCCGCCCCCGCATGCCCCGCGCGCCCGGCCCCGGTCCGACCTGCCGCTCGATCCTCCGTTCCGCCCTCCCGCCCGCCCATCGGCCGGCCACCGCCGTCCCACGTCCCGAGAAGGTTCGATGAACCGCCACTCCAACCGCCTCACCTTCGGGGTGCTGGCGACCGGTGCGGGTGTCTACGCGCTGCTCCAGTCGCTGATCACGCCCGCCCTGCCGACCGTCCAGCACGCGATGCACACCTCGCAGTCCACCGTCACCTGGGTGATGACGGCCTATCTGCTCTCCGCCTCGATCTTCACCCCGATCCTGGGCCGCGTCGGCGACCTGGTCGGCAAGAAGCGCACCCTGGTCGCCTCGCTGGTCGCCCTGCTGGTCGGCTGTCTCGTCGCCGCGCTCGCGCCCAACATCACGGTGCTGATCATCGCCCGGGTGGTCCAGGGCATCGCGGGTGCACTGAGCGTTTTCAGCGTTGAAGCTCCAGGGTGAGGACAGCCTTGGCTGCTGACGTCAGCCAGTTCGGGCTGCAGCGGGCGTGTCGGAAGATCCTCC
>NZ_JBEZIR010000147.1:0-21146 GCF_040651175.1 Kitasatospora sp. NPDC048540 | reverse complement strand
GCCTGGCCGCCGCCCGCGAGATCCGCGACACCTCCCGGTGGCCGCGGCGGTCCATCGGCTCAGCGCACCGTCACGTCACGACGCCGACAGCCGCGGCGTGCGCGGCGGCTCCGTGCGGCGGCTGCCCGTCGCCTCGAAGGCCGCGCCGAGGGCCAGCAGCGCGTTGTCGTCGTAGGCGCGGCCCGCGAAGGTCAGCCCGACCGGCATGCCGGTGTCCGCCATGGTGCCCATCGGTACGGTCACCGTCGGGATGCCGAGGTGACGGGGCACCAGGTTGCCGTTGGCGACCCAGACGCCGTTGCGCCAGCCGAGGTCGGCGGACGCCTCGCGGACGTCCATGTCCGCCGGGCCCACGTCGGCGACCGCGGGGAACACCACCGCGTCCAGGCGCAGTTCGTCCATCCACTGCTCCAGGTCGACCCGGCGGGTCTCCTCGAGGCCGCGCAGCCCCTCCTCGAGGTGCGGCATGTCGGTGAACGACGCGTACGGGCGCTCCCGGACGAAGCGCGGGTACTCGCCGATGGTGTCGTCGAAACCGGCGTAGCGGTCGGGGAGCTCGCCCTCGTGCTTGGGGAAGATGAGCTCGCCGTCGACCTCGGCCAGGCCGGCGAGCGCCGGGTCGCCGTTGGCGCGCAGGAAGTCGTCCCACGCCCAGGCGGACAGGTCCTCGATCTCGACGGCGAGGTAGTCCCGGCCGACCAGGCCGCGGGTGAGCAGCGAGGGCGCGCCGGGGCGGTCGGACTCGTAGTTCGACACGACGGGGAAGTCGACCTCGACCACCTCGGCGCCGGCGGCCTCCAGGTCGCGGCGGGCGGCCTCCCACAGGGCGATCACCGAGGGGCGGGTGTCGATCCGCTGCCCGGTCTGGCCGCCGATGCCGCCGTCGGGGTTGGTCCCGGCGTCGGGGTCGGAGTTGATGTACATCCGGGGTACACCGACGCGCTTGCCGGCGAGCGCGGCGGCCGCCGTCCGGGCGTCGGCGGGGGCGAGCGCCGGGTACGAGGCGGGGCGTACCTGCGACGCCGCCGGGAGCGGCACCCACGGCTGCGCGCGCCACAGGTCGCCGCGGGTCTGCGGGTCGTCGGCCACGATGACGTCGAGGAGTTCGAGCAGGTCGGCCATGGTGCGGGTGTGCGGGACCACGACGTCCATGGTCGGCACCAGCGGCCAGTTGCCGCGCACCGAGATCACGCCGCGGCTGGGGGTGTAGGCGCACAGCGCGTTGTTGGACGCGGGTGCCCGGCCCGACGACCAGGTCTCCTCGCCGAGGCCGAAGGCGCCGAAGGACGCTGCCGTCGCGGTACCCGAACCGTTGGAGGAGCCGGAGCCGTAGGCGCTGGTGAGCCAGTCGGCGCTGTACGGGCTCTCCGCGCGGCCGTACACGCCGCGCTGCATGCCGCCGTTGGCCATCGGCGGCATGTTGGTCAGGCCGATCAGGACGGCGCCGCCCGCGCGCAGCCGCTCGATGGCGAAGGCGTCGTGCTGGGCGGTCAGGTGCTCGAACGCCGGTGAGCCGGCCGCGGCGGTCAGCCCCTTGGCGAGGTAGCTGTCCTTCGCGGTGTACGGGATGCCGTCCAGCGGGCCGAGGGTCTCGCCGCGGGCGCGGCGGGCGTCGGAGGCCTCGGCCTCGGCGCGGGCGTCCGGGTTCATCACGACCATCGCGTTGAGCGCGGTGGCGGTGCCGGGCCGGTCGTACGCCTCGATCCGGGCGAGGTAGGCGTCGAGCAGGCCGACCGCCGTGGCCTCGCCCTTCTCCAGCGCCGCGCGCAGATCGGCGATACAGGTCTCCACAACGTCGAATCCGCGCGTCATGCGGGTGCCTCCTGGCTGGTTGGTACGGGACGGGGTGGTGGGGCGGGATCGGCGAACCGCCGGTGCGGGGCGGATCCGCGCATGCGCCGGCCACGTCCGGTCGCCCTGACTAGATTTTCAGTCTAGACTACGGATCTAGATCTCCAGCATCGAGGGGTGAGGCCATGCCGACGCCAGAGACCGGGCCGGGTGCAGCACCCCGGCCTGCCCGGACCTCGGTGGACAGGAAGCGTCAGCCCAGCGGCGACGAGGCACGGGGACGGGCGATGCGGGCCGCCATCAGCGCCATCGCCGAGAAGGGCACCGCGGCCGTACGGATGTCGGAGATCGCCGCGCGGGCCGGGATGAGCACCGGGCACATCCTCTACCACTTCGGCAAGAAGGACCGCCTCCTGCTCGAAGTCCTCGCCTGGAGCGAGGCGGACCTCGGCCGGCGGTTCCAGCAGGCCGCGGACGAGGCCGCGTCCCCCGCCGAGAAGCTGGCGCTGTTCGTCCGCTTCTACCTGCCCCGCCACCCGGGCGACGAACGCTACGCCCTGTGGACGCAGGTCCTGGCCCAGCGCCACGACGACGCCGGCCGGCACCTGCTCACCGCGCTCTCGGACACCTGGGAGGAGCGCCTGGAGGCGATCGTGCTGGAGGGGCGGGCCCTGGGGCAGTTCGCCGAGGTCGACCCGTCCGAGTTCGTCATCAGGGCGGTGGCGATGCTCAACGGGCTCTCCGGGGACGTGATGTTCGGACGCTCGCGCTGGCAGGACGCCTCCGCGAACGCGTTCGCCCTGGCCGCCCTGGAACGCGAACTACAGCCGGCGGCTCAGGACTGACGGCGCGTCCGGCCGGCGGCGTCCGTCACGCGACGCGGTCGCGGACGCGCGGGCTCAGGGCCGCGTACTCCAGTGGGGCGGAGGGGTCGATGGAGAGGTCCAGCGGGGCCGGTCGGGCGCCGGAGCGGACCAGGAGGTCGCCGATCGCGGCGATCATGGCGCCGTTGTCGGTGCACAGACGCAGGGCGGGGACCCGCAGCGTGATGCCGGCGGCGGCGCAGCGCTGTTCGGTGAGGGCACGGATGCGGGAGTTGGCGGCGACGCCGCCGACCACGACGAGGGTGTCGATGCCGTGGTCGGTGCAGGCGCGGACGGCCTTGCGGGTGAGGGTGTCGGCGATGGCCTCCTGGAGTGCGGCGGCGGCGTCGGGGACGTGCGGTTCGGTGCCGGCGGAGCGTTGCCCCTCGACCCAGCGGGCGGCGGCGGTCTTGAGGCCGGAGAAGGAGAACGTGTACGGCGGGTCGGCGGGGCCGCTGAGCGGGCGGGGGAGGCGGACCGCCCTCGGGTCGCCGTCGCGTGCGGCGCGGTCGATGGCGGGGCCGCCGGGGTAGGGCAGGTGGAGGATGCGGGCGACCTTGTCGAAGCATTCGCCGGCGGCGTCGTCCAGGGTGTCGCCGAGGTGGACGATCGGGTCGCGGGCGAGGTCGCGGACCAGTAGCAGGGAGGTGTGCCCGCCGGAGACGATCAGCACGATGCAGGGGTCGGGCAGCGGCCCGCCGTCGAGGGTGGCGGCGGCGACGTGGCCGGCCAGGTGGTGGACGCCGTACAGCGGGACGCCGAGTGCGTAGGCGTAGCTCTTGGCGGCGGCCACGCCGACCTGGAGCGCGCCGGACAGGCCGGGGCCGGCGGTGACGGCGACGGCGCCGATGTCGGCGAGGGCGAGCCCGGCCCGGTCCAGCGCCTCCTGTACGACGGGGGCCACCGCGTGGACGTGGGCCCGGGCGGCGATCTCGGGGACCACGCCGCCGAAGCGGGCGTGCTCGTCCATCGACGACGCCACCGCGTGCCCGAGCAGCACGCCGTCGCGCACCAGACCGGCGCCGGTCTCGTCGCAGGACGATTCGATCCCCAGCACCACCGGCGATCCCGCCATCGTCACCCTCACCCAAACCTTGTCGCAGCAGTTACCTACCTGCACATATTGTGCAACAAGGTGCGGGGATGGCCGGACGGCCACCTCGGCCCGGCGGTCCTGCTCAGCGCGCCGGGCTCCCGGCCACCGGAACGGCACCCGGGTCCGTGCCCGGGTCCCCGCCCGGGGAGGCGAAGGCGACCGGGGCCTCGAAGTTGGCGCGGCGGGCGGCACGGCGGAAGACCGTGAGGACCGCCGGCCCGACGATCAGGACGCACACCCCGGTGGTGACGGCGCGTCCGGTGTCCCAGCCGAGCGAGGTGGCCAGGTCGAAGAGCAGGTAGCGGTGCCACTGCTCGGTGAACGGCAGCCCGGGCAGGTAGGCGATCGAGCTGTTCGGGTCGGTGGCGAACGGCCAGAAGGACAGGTTGAGCAGGAACCCGAAGAGGTAGCCGGAGGCCGCGCCGTACCCCGCGAGCATCAGCACCTCGGCCCGTCCGCGCAGCCGCGGCAGCAGCCCCGCGAGCAGCCCCACGAAGGCGCAGCCGAACATCTGGTACGGCATCCAGGGCCCGACGCCGCCGGTGATCAGGGCGGAGGCGAACAGCGAGGTGCAGCCGAGGGTGAAGCCGAAGCCGGGGCCGAAGACCCGCCCGGCGAGGACCAGGATGAAGAACACCGTCTCCACCCCCGCGGTCCCGGCGCCCAGCGGGCGCAGACCGGCGTTGACGGCGGAGAGCACGCCGAGCATCGCGAGGGCCTTCGCGTCGATGCCGCCGGCGGAGATCTCGGCGATCACGACGGCGAGGACGAGGACCAGCAGCGCGCCGAAGATCAGCGGCGGCGCGTAGTTGGACCCGAACTTCCCCGGGGCGACGACGAACGGCCAGGTGAAGGCCGTCAGGCCGATGAACGAGGCCAGGGCCACCACGAGCCGTGCGCGGCCGGGGATGCGGACGGCGACCCGGGCGGCGCTCACCGCGCGGCCCGCGCGGTGTCGAGGACCCGGCCGACCTGGCGGGTGGTCAGATAGGGCAGCGGGGCGAGGATCTTGGCGGTCTGCGGCGCGAACGTCGGCGAGGCGACGATCACCTCGGTGGTGGGTCCGTCGGCGACGACCTCCCCTTCGGCCATCACCACCACGCGGTCGGCGGCCGCGGCGACGAACTCGACGTCGTGGGTGCACACGACGACCGTGCGCCCCTCGGCGGCGAGGCGGTCGACGATGCCGATCAGCGCCTCCTTGCCCGGGTAGTCCAGCCCGCGGGTGGGCTCGTCCAGCAGGACCACCGGTGGGGCTGCGGCCAGTTGGATCGCCAGCACCAGGGCCAGCTTCTGTCCCTCGGACAGGTCGCGGGGGTGGCTGTCGTTCGGGATTCCCGGGGCGAGCCGGTCCAGGACCTGCCGCGCGGTGTGCCCGGCGCCGGGGCCGGCGTCCAGGTCGCCCTGGGCGAGCTCCTGGGCGACCGACTCCAGGTAGAGCAGGTCGGTCGGGGTCTGCGGGACCAGGCCGACCAGGCGGCGGGCCTCGGCCGCGGAGACCTTCTTGGGGTCGGTCGCCGCCTTGCCGTCCGTCCCGGCGACCTTGACGGTGCCGCCCTGCCGCGGGCCGGAACCCTGCAGGGCCCACAGCAGCGAGGACTTGCCCGAGCCGTTGCGTCCCATCAGTGCGGTGACCTGGCCGGCCTGCAGTTCCAATCCGACGTCGCGGACGGCGACCACCTGGCCGTGGCGCACGACGATCCGTTCGGCGGAGAGCACCGTCGCGCCGCCGCCGGCGGTGGTGTCGCGCGGCGGCGGGACCGGATGTCCGGCCAGCTGCTCCCGCAGCGGCGCCGCCGCCCGGCGGGCGTCCCGGACGGACAGCGGCAGCGGGCGCCACCCGGCCAGGCGGCCGAGTTCGACCACCGGAGGGGAGATGCTGGTGGTGGCGAAGACCTCGGCGGGCGGGCCGTGGACGACGGTGCCGTCGCCGGGCAGGTAGGCGACCCGGTCGGCGTACTGGACCACGCGCTCCAGGCGGTGTTCGGCGAGCAGGACGGTGACGCCGAGGTCGTGCACCAGGCGGGTGACGGCCGCCAGCACCTCCTCGGCGGCGGTCGGGTCGAGGGCGGAGGTGGGTTCGTCCAGGACCAGGATCCGCGGGTGCGCGGTGAGCACCGAGCCGATCGCGACCCGCTGCTGCTGGCCGCCGGAGAGTTCGTGCAGCGCGCGGTGGCGCAGGTCGGCGAGGCCGAGCAGGTCGAGGGTCTCCTCCACCCGCTTGCGCATCACCTCCGGCGGGATCGCCAACTGTTCCATCGCGTAGGCGAGTTCCTCCTCGACGGTGTCGGTGACGAACCCGGCCAGCGGGTCCTGGCCGACCACGCCGACCACATCGGCCAGTTCGCGCGGCGGGTGGTCGGCGGTGTCGCGGCCGTCCACCGTCACCCTGCCGTACAGGGTGCCGCCGGTGAAGTGCGGGACGAGCCCGTTGACGGCGCCCAGCAGGGTGGACTTGCCAGCGCCGGTGCGGCCGACCACCAGGCAGAGTTCACCCTCGGGGATGTGGAGGTCGACATCGCGCAGGACGGGGGTGGACCCGCCGTCGTACACCACGCCGACCTGGTCGAATCGGATCACTCGGTCACCTCGGTGTGCGGGCGGGCGGCGCCGGCCGCGGGGCGTGCGGCCCGCCGGTCGGGCAGGGCGGCGGATACGGGGGGCCGGCCGGGCGGCGGGGAGAGCACACCGGCGGCGCCGGCCAGCAGCAGGGCCAGCACGGGGACGGCCGGAAGGGCGGGCCAACTCAGCGGGTAGAGGGAGGGGTTGAGGTCGGTGGCGGCGTAGCCGACCGAGATGCAGAACAGGACGGCGGCGGCCACCCCGCAGCCCGCGACGCCCCACTCGGCGGCCCGCCAGGGGTCGGGGCGGTACGTGGTGCGCCGCACCCGGCGGCCGCCGAGTGCCAGGCCGCCCGCGCACAGCGCCGAACCGGCCGCCAGCGCGGGCAGTCCCAGCGCGGCGGGCGCCGTGCCGTCGAGCAGCCCGTACACCCCGGCGCACAGGCCGCCCATGCCGAGCAGCATCAGCGCACCCGTGACCCGGCGGGAGGCGCGGGTGGCGGTGCCGGAACGGCCGTACCCGCGCGAGTCCATCGCGGCGGCCAGGTGCAGCGAACGTTCCAGGGCGTCCTCCAGGACCGGGACGACGATGCTGCGCAGAGCACGGATGCCCTTGCTCCGGCCGGCCCGCAACCGCCGGGCCCGCACGACGCGCTGGACGCTCTGGACGAGCTGGGGCGCGACACTGAGCGAGACGGTGACGGCGACGCCCAGCTCGTACAGGGCCCCGGGGAGCACCCGCAGGGCGCGTTTGGGGTTGGCGAGGGTGTTGGCCGCGCCGATGCAGCACAGCAGGCAGGCCAGCCGCAGACCGTCGGTGGCCGCCGACAGGGTGGCCTCCAGCGACACGGGCCCGCCGATCCGGATCCCCGCGTACCAGGCCGGGGTCGGGATGTGCGGGAGCGAGAAGAGCAGGTGGTCGTGCGGGGTGATGCCGGTCGCGAACACGCAGCGGAAGACGACCCGGATCGCCACCACGGTCAGCGCCAGCCACAGGTAGTACTTGAAGCCGCCCGCCCAGGGGGCCTCCGTCCGGCGGGCGGTGACCACATAGCCGAGCACCGCGAGGACCAGGAACAGCAGCAGCGGATTGGTGGTGCGGCTGGCGGCGGTCGCCATGGCCAGCGCCCAGATCCACCAGGCGAACGGGTGCAGGTCGCGCGGTACCCGGCCGGGGGCGCGCTGGTCGAGCTGTTTCACCGGCTCACTCGGCCCGTCGCCGGCGGCGGCGCAGCGCGGTGACCGCGGTGGCGGTGCCGAGGGCCACCACGAGGGCGGCTCCGGTCACGGCGGGCGCGATCGAACCCGCGGAGTGCGGCGCGTCGGGGGCCGGGGCCGCGTCCACGATGGTGGCGCCCGCGCTCGGCGAGGCCGGGGCGGTCGGGAAAGCGGTGGCGGAGGCCGGATCGGTGGCGGTGCTCGGGGACGCCGGGGCGCTCTCCGTGACGGTGGGATCCGCAGGGGCGGTGTCGCTCGCGGAGGCTCCCGGCTGGGGAGTGGCGTCGCCGGAGGATCCCTTGGTACCGCCGCCGGAGCCGCCGGCCGCGCTGCCGCCCTTGGTACCGCCGCCGTTCGCACCGCCGTTGGCGTTGCCGCCGCCCGAACCGCCGCCCGCGGGCGCGGTGCTGGGCGGCTGGGGCGCGGAACTCTGGCCCGGGCCGCCGCCGGGCGCCGTGTTGTGGGCGCGGACGCTGTCGGGGGAGAAGGCCGGGCGGCCCTCGGTGCCTTCGATGTTGGTGCCGCCGAAGATCCACAGGTCGACGCTGCCGGGCTTGGGCTGGTAGCTCATGGCGCCGAGCTGGCTGTACGACCAGGTGTTCTGGCCCGGGTCGGCGTGCCAGTACGACCAGTAGGCGGTGGCGGGCGGCGTCAGGACGCACTTGTCCTGATCGGGCGTCGGATACTGCTTCCCGCCCTGGAAGCCGCTGTAGCCGATCCGGCAGATGAACGCCGGGCCGTCGTGCCCGGTACCGGTGGTCTTCCAACCGCCCTGGTTGAGCAGGGCGTAGCCGGTGGTCGGCGTGGTGCCGCAGGAGCGCAGCAGCGGGCCGCCCCAGTGGCCGAGGTCGACCGCGAGGACGACGCCGGAGGTCGCGGTGCACTGCTCGATCGGCAGCGGGGAGGCCGCCGCCGGGGCCACGGCCGTACCGACCCCGCCGAGCGCGAGGCCCAGGGCGACGGCCGCGGCGGCGACCGTGCGGGCGAGGGCGTTCCCGGCGCGGCGGATCACCGGTGCCGCCCGGGGGCGGCGGCCGTCCGGCGGCGGGTCGCGACCAGCACGCCGCCGCCGGCCGCGGTCAGCAGCAGGGCCGGGACCACCAGCCCGAGCACATCGGTGCCGGTCCAGGCCAGACCGCCCGCCGGCTCGCCGGCCGAGTCGTCGGCGCTGCCGGTGCTGCCGGTGGTGCCGGTGCTGTCGCTGCCGTTCGCGGTCCGGGTGCCGGAGGAGGCGGGGGCCGTGTCCGTGCCCCGGCCGGCGGTCGTCGAGGTGGCCGGGGCCGGGGAGGCGGAGTCACTGCCGCTCGGGGACACCGGGGACGCCGGGGTGGACGGCGAGGCGGAGCCCGTAGGGGAGTCGGGGGCGGAGGACGAGGCGGTCGGCGATCCGGTCGGGGTCGGGGTGCCGGTTCCGGTGCCGAGGTCCCGGTGCAGGTTGCCGAACGAGATGCCGGTGGCGCCGCCGAGCGCCTGGGTGGAGGCACGGACGTCGGAGCCCTGCTGGCCGGCGGTGGCGACGTCGAACCCGCCGTCGGCGTTCTGCTGTCCGGCCAGGAACTCGACCGCCTTGGCGATCCGCCCGGCGTAGGTGCTCTGCCGAAGGGTCATGCCCTGGACGGCGAGGGCGGCCGAGTTGGTGGAGTCGCCGGCCGCGCCGGGGAAGCCGCCGTCCGGCTGCTGCTGGGCGGCGAGCCACGCGAGACCCTTGTCGACGGCCTGCGCCGCCTCGTCGCCCGGGACGAGTGCGAGGGCCATCACGGCCATCGCGGTGCTGTCCACGTCGGAGTCGCCGGCAGCGGGGATGAGGCTGGGCCAGGAGCCGTTGGCGGTCTGAAGGCTCTTCAGGTAGGTGATCGGCGCGGCGGCGTGCTCGGCGTCCCCGGCCCGCACCTGGGCCATCACACCCAGGGACTGGGAGAACACCGAGGTCGCCCAGAGGTAGTTGCCCGGAGCGGCGCAGCCGTTGTCGACGTCGGCGTGCGCGCAGACGGCCCGGGCGAGCGCGGCGATCAGGTCGTGGCCGCCGAACGCGCGCGGATCGCGGCCGACCACCTCGGCGAGCAGCGCCTCCTTGCCGATCGAGCCGCCGCCCGCGAACTCGGTGCCGACCCCGGTCCAGTCGTTGACGGTGCGGTCGTTGGCGTCCTTGCCCTGCTGGTCCAGGAAGTCGACGATCTTGCGCAGGGCGGCGTCGTCGGTCCCGGTGGCGGCGAGCGCGTAGGCGCCGTCGATGGTGAGGCCGAAGTCGGCGAAGGTCGGGAAGGCCTCGTAGTAGTGGCCGTCGATCAGGTTGGCCGGGGCGGTCAGATAGGCGCTGCCCTTGGCCAGGTCGGGTGCCTTGCCTGGCTTCGGGGGCTGCGTGGCGGAGCCGAGGTCGTGGGTGACGCTCGCCGGGTCGGTGCCGGTGAGGGCGAGGATGGCCTGCTCGGTGGCGGCCGGGTCCGAGTCGGTGGTCCCCTCGTCGGGGCCGAAGCCGCCGTCCTTGTTCTGGCGGGCGGCGAGCCAGGACTTGGCGGCGGCCTGCTCGGCGGTGCGGCCGGTGGCCTTGAGCCCCTGGGCCGCGCCCGCGGTGCTGGCGGTGTCGCCGCCGGGGGCACCGGCGTACGGGAGGTAGGAGCCGTCGGCCTGCTGGCTCGCGGCGAGCCGGTCGGCGGCCTTCTGCGCGGTCGGGTCGGCGCTGCCGGCCTTGCGCAGGGCCAGTACGGTGAGCGCCGTGTTGGACGGGTCGGATTCGCAGTTCTCGCCGGGCACGATCATGGCGCCGGCGATGCCGCCGTCGGCGCACCGCAGGGCGTCGAACCGCGCGAGCGTGGCGGCGGGCGGGGTGACGTCGCCGCGCAGCAGGGCGATCACGCCGAGGGCCTGCACCCAGGGCGAGGCGGCGCCGAGGAAGTCGCCCGCGGCGGTGCACTTGCCGTCCTCGCCGGCCGCGGTGCAGACGTGGTCGGTCAGCGCGGCGAGCAGGTCGTGGCCGCCGAACGCGCGGGGGTTGCCGCCGGTGCTCTCGGCGACGAGGGCGAGCAGGGCGGCGGCGCGGGAGCCGGGCCTGCCGTTCGGGCCGTCGGGGAGGAGGAAGGCGTCGGTGTGCGCCTCCAGGAAGGCGACGACCTTGCGCAGGGCCGGGTCCTGGGTGCCGGCCGCGGCGAGGGCGAGGGCCGTGAGCGAGGTGCGGGGGTAGTCGGGGCCCTCGAAGGCCCAGTTCTCCATGTGGTCGCCGTGGACGAGCTGCCCGGCGAGCCAGGCTGCCGCGGCCGCGGGGTCGCCGGTGGCGGGCGGCGCGACGGTCGGGCTAGTGGAGGCGGATGCCGAGGCCGAGGCCGATGCGGCGTCGGACGGTGAGGGGCTAGCGGCGTTCTTCGCCCGGACCGAGTCCGGGGTGAAGGCGGGCACGCCGCTGCTGCCGCCGACGTCGGTGCCGCCGTACACCCAGGCCTCGACCTCGCCCGGCTTCGGCTTCTGGGTGCCGGCGCCGAACTGGCTGTAGGACCAGGTGTCCTGGCCGGGCTCGGCGGTCCAGTACGACCAGTACGCCGTCGCCTGCGGGGTGTTGACGCAGGGTTCCTCGGCGGGGGTCGGGTACTGGACGCCGTTGCCGAAAGTGCCGCTGCCGAGGCGGCAGATGAAGGCGGGTCCGTCGTGTTCGGTTCCGGTGGTGGTGAACCCGGCGTTGTGCAGCAGGTTCATGCTGGTGGTGGGGTGGGCGTCGCAGCCGCGCACCACGCTGCCGCCCCAGTGGGTGAAGTCGACGGCGACCACGGCGCCGGTGGTGGCCGTGCACTCCTCGATCGGGTCGGCGGCGGCACGGTCGGGGTGGCCGATCATCACGGCGCCGCCCGCGGTGATCGCGATGGCGGTGGCGAGCAGGAGGGAGGCCGGACCCCGGCCTCTGTGCCCCGTACGCGTGCTGCTGACCCTCACCGGCGACTCCCTGATCGGTCGAGGCGGGGTAACGACGGCGCAGCCGACCGGGTCCCGGGCAGGGGAGCCGATCCGGACCGCGTCGTAGTCCGCGACGACGCACGTGTTGCTGACCAAGCCCCTCGGCGCAGGCATTCCGGCTCACCCGCCGCTCGGCGACGGGTCCACGGTTGCGGGTCAGCGCCGGAATCGGACCGGCTTCCCCTGACTGCCGAGGGTAAAAAACCGGTTCATCAGACCATGCGGCCGAGCGGGGAGTCAACGAGGCGTCATGTCGCCTTCCCCACCTCCTGACCACCCGTGAGGTGCGGTAGCGTCCCCGGTGGCCGTGTGGGGGAACCCGGTGCGAATCCGGGGCTGACGCGCAGCGGTGTGGGGCGGATCGACGCCCCGAGCCCGAATGCCCGCCCGGCCGCGCACCACGAGCGAGAGCCAGCCCACGCGATCCGGGCGGCGGCCGCCCCAGCTGTCGTGCTCCCCCGCGGGGACACCGGACCGGCGCGGGTCGACGCCCCCACCCAAGGAGCCCGACCGTGCCCCTCCGCCCCTCCTCCGTCACCGTCGTCGCCCTGGCGGCCGGCGCCCTGCTGGTGTCCGCCGTCCCGGCCGGCGCCACCGCCTCCCCGGCCCAGATCGCCACCTCCAGGAGCACCGGCGTCACCTACCTCAAGTCGCTGCAGGGCTCGGACGGCAGCTACGTCACCGGCGGCGGGCTGTCCGACGAGTGGGCGTTCAGCGCCCTCGCGGCCGCCGGGACGGCCGCCGTCGACGTCACCCCCGGCGGCGACACCACCAAGAACGCCCGCACCGTCTACCGCAACCAGCTCGCCGCGGCCTCCTGGCCCAGCGCCTCGCCCGTCGTCACCGACTACGAACGCGCCGTCCTCAACGCCTACGCGGCCGGTATCGACCCGGCCCGGGCCGGCCCGGGCCGCAACCTGATCGCCGACCTCGCCGCGTACTGGCAGAGCGCCGAACCCGGCTACTACGGCCCGTCCGCCAACTTCAACGGCACCGTCTTCGGCCTGCTCGCGCTCGGCGGAGCCCGCACCCAGGCGGGGGCCCAGCGCGTGCCGCAGGCCCTGATCGACGCCACCGTGACCGCGGTGCGCGCCAACCAGCACAACGACGGCGGCTGGAACTACGGCAAGGCCGCCGGCAACCCGACCGCGCTCGCCCAGGGCAGCGACATCGACATGACCGGCGCCGCGATGGCCTCACTGTGCAGCAGCGGCGTGCCCGGCACCGACGCGGCGATCGTCGCCGCCAAGAACTTCCTCAAGGGCAAACTCGTCCCCTCCGGCGCCTTCAACTCCATGTTCGGCGCCAACACCGACTCCAACGGCTGGGCCGTCTCCGGCCTCAACGCCTGCGGCATCAACCCCCAGGGCGCCGACTTCACCAGCGGCAGCGGCAAGACCCCGATCGACTTCCTGATCGCCCAGCAGTTCAAGCCCGGCGGCGGCTTCAAGTACCTGCCCACCGACACCGCGCCCTCCGCCTACGCCTCCGTGGACGGGCTGCGCGCCGTCGCGGGCGCCGGTTTCACCGCCGCCCCGCCCACGCCGGTCACCGCAGGCACCCCGACCTGGGCCGCCACCGGAGCCTTCACCGCCGGGACGGCCGCCCGCCTCGCGCTGATCGTCGACAACGGCACCGCCGGCGCACTGAAGGTCTGCGCCGTCACCGTCACCCCGACCGGCGCCACCACCACGCTGGGCGCCGTCCTTGACGCCGCCGCCACCGCGACCCCGAGCGGCTGCGTCACCTCGGTCACCCCGCCCACCGGCAGCGGTACCGTCACCGCGGTCAACTCAACCGCCAACAGCGGTGGTTCGTCCTGGAAGGTGAGCCTGGACGGTGCCGCTGCCACCGCCGCGACCCGGGCGACGGTCATCAACATCGGCGACACCGTCTCGCTGCGCTACGGCAGTTGAGCATCCGCCAGCTCGTAGGTCCGGCGGCAGCCGGGCCGGGGGTACGCGTGGTCGGGCACCGGACCGCGTGCCCGGCGCGCGCGGTCGGCCTCCGCGCCCTCGCGTACCGCGGCGTGCACCGCGCGGGCGACCCGCGCGCCCCACGGCGAGCGCGGCCCGCCGAACGGCTCCGCGCTCTCCCCGGGACGGGCGCGCCGTACCGCGACGCACACCGCGTCCGAGGGCGTCCCCGAGCAGTCGTACCCGGCGTCCAGCAGCGCCTGCACCTTCGCCTCGGTGGCGGTGGCCAGCAGGTTCACCAGACCGGCATCGGACACCGCCACCGGGACGACCGCCAGGATGTTGATGGTCCCGGGCCCGTGGGCGGCCGCCGGCTCCGGCGCGGCGGCCCAACTCGGCACGCCGATCCCCGCGGTGACTACCGCGATGGCCCCGGCGTCGCAGGCCCAGGTCACCGCGTCCACCTGGGCGGCCGTCATCAGGCCGGCCCCGGGACCGGTCAGCCCGTGGGCGGTGGCCAGCTCCGCCAGGTGCCGGTCCGGATCCATCCGGCCGTACCCCGGCCGGACCTGGGCGTTGACCACCCACTCCCGGTCGCCCAGGCCACCGCCGAGCACCGCGCTGCTGACCATCCGCCAGCCCGGCCCGGCCCGCCACACCAGCAGGTGCCGGCAGGCACCGTCCTCCACCCGGCACGACCGTTCGAGCACCAGGCCCCCGCCGTGCCCGGCCCGCGCCGGACGGAGACCGGCCTGCTGCTGCGTCGGTGCCACGAAACGGTCCGCCTTCACCTCGGGCGATCCCCGGCACCCGGCGGGCGCCACCGGCGGCCGAGCACCCGAGCCTCCGGCAGCTCCCGGGATCGAGGCCCCGAGACTACCGAGGGCCGCTCTGTCCGACGGCGGGCGGACGGAGGATCATCACCACCCGGGGGCGGCTCGCCACCCGGGTTCACGGAGCAAGGGGGAGGGGTTTCGGATGAACTGGTTCAGGTGGGCGGCGGGCGGCTACGTCGCCCTGGTCGGGACACTGGCCGCGTTGGGCGGGATCCGCGAGGACGCGGCGTTCCACCTCGCGGCGGTGGTCCTGACGCTGCCGGTCGGCGTCGCCGCGCTGGTCGGTGTCTACGTCCTGCGCGGGGCGCTGACAGGACTCGGCGGACTGTTCGCCGCCACGACGCAGCCCGACGGAACGGACGCGTCCTGGCTGGTCACGGCGGCCACGGTCGGCAACACCGCACTCTTCACCGGCGCGGCGCTCGTCACGGTCCTGCTCGCCGACCGCGCACTGCGCCGCCGGCTGCGCCACCGCCGGGCAGCCGCCGTCTGCTGACCGGCTCGCCCTGCCGCGGTGGCCACGCCCCCTGTCAGGCGAGGCTCCCGGCCTCGCGTACGACCAGGTCGGCTCAGGAGGGCGGCGTGGTCGGGTAGGGCAGGCTGACGGCCGGCGGCAGCGGGTGGCAGCCGTCCCAGGAAGGTATCTGCCCCGGGGGACAGGAGGTCGGCGGGACCGGAAGGGTGAGGGCCGGCCGGGGCGGCGGGGCGGTGGTCCGGGGCGCACCGGTGGACGGCCGGGCGGTGGGCGCGCCGGTGCGGGCGGGCGGCGTCGTACGCGAGGTGGCGGCCGGGTCGGCCGTCGTGCGCTCCGCCGTCGGCGCCGTCGCGGCAGCCTGCGCGCTCTCGGGGGAGGGCGGGGACGACGGCGCCTGAGAGGGCGGCAGCTCGGTCGGGGCCGGGCTCGTCGAAGGCACCGCGGCGCCGGGCGAGGGCCCGGTCCCGGCCCCCGTCCGGACGGGCTCGACCGTGGCCCGCAGCAGCAGCCCACCGCCACCGGCCAGCCCCAGCACGCACAGCCCGGCCGCCGCCCCGAGGAGGGTCTTCCGGCGCCGGGTCATGCCCGTGCTGCCCGTGCTGCTGCCGGCGGAGTCGTCGCCGCTGTCGTGCATCCGGGTCGCCGCCTTGTCCGATCTTCGTTCCGGTCGGGCCACATGCTAGCCCCGTGCCCGGAGCCTGCTCACTGCCGTCCGCTCACCGCTGCCCGCTCACCGCCCCCGGACGGTCCTGCTCTCCGCCCGAACGGTGGTGGGACCAGCCCCACCACCCGCCCACCGCAGAGCCCCACCCGTCGATCCCGCCGCGGACCCCGACGGCGCGACGTGATAGCCATGTGGGCGTGAGACTCTTCAGACCGCCCGTGGCAGCGGCAGTCCTGGCACTCGAGGTCCTCGCCGCCGCGTTCGTGCAGGTGGGGTTCGCGTCCTTCGCCGCTCTCGACTGCGACCAGGCTCGGGAGGATGGGCAGCCCTCGTGCGCCGCGGACGGGCTGTACCTCGGTCTCTGGCTCCTGGTGGTGACGTTCAGCCTTGTCGTCGTCCGGCTGTGGTTCCGCTACGAGCGGGCGCCGCGCCGCAGGGTCAGGGTGCTGATGGCGTGGGTGGTCCTCGTCCAGATCGCGGTGGTCGGAACGCTCTTCGACCCGGTGGCGCAGCCTGTCGGCGGCGAGTGGATCGAGGGAGCGGCCGTCCTGGCGGGCTGCGCCTACACCGCGACGACGGCGCTGCTCACGATGGTGTCTCCCGCTCCGTCCGCCGGGGCAGCGGGCTGAAATCGAGTGCGGGGCCTCCCCGGTGGTGCCGTAGCATCCGGACGGCCACACGCACAGTTGTTCACGGGGGAGTACGGGATTTGTTCAAGGGATCGACGGCGGTGCCGTCCGGGGTGGCCTCGCGTGCGGTCGGCGCGTCCGTGCTGGTGGTGTCGGGCGCCCTGGTGCTCGGCTCCTGCTCGCTCGCGGGGCCGCTCGGCGGAGGGCCGGGGGCACCGAGCGAGCCCGCCCGCGTCGAGTCCCGGGCGGACGCGTTGACCCGGGTGGAGCGGGTCCAGGACCACGTGCGCGAGCTGACGGGCCTCGAGCGGAACCTGTGGATCAAGATCATCGCCTACGAGAAGTGCCCGGGGCGGGGGATGGGTATCGCCGGTGAGGGCGAGCCGTACCGGCTGAGCTCGGCGATCCAGTTGGAGACCACCGACGACCGGCGCCCCGAGGTGCTCCGGGCGCTGCGGGAGAGGCTCGCCGGCGAGGGCTTCAAGATCACAGCGGCCGAGTCCGGTTCGGCTGCCCGGTCCGCCTCGCCCACCTCCGACTTCGAGGCCGTCAACGAGTCCGACCGCTACACCGTCTCCCTGATGGGCGGGGCGAAGCCCGGCCAGGGCGTGGGCGTCGTCGTCACCCTGCCCTGCCAGGCCCCGCCCACCGGGGCGGCCTCGCCCGCTCCGGCGACCACCGCCTGAGGCCGGTACGGCAGTCCGGGCGTCGGCGCGGCGGCAGTTCGGGCGTCGGCGCGGTGCGCCCGCGGTCTACGTGGGATCCGTGGAGCCCCGCCGGTCCTCCACGTGGACGACACGCAGGGCGGTGCCGTCCTGATGGCGCTTGGAGCGTCCGTACAGACCGACGGCCACGTCCTCCGGGCTCGTCGGCTCGTCCGGCGCGACGTAGGTGAGGACGTCGGGGTGGTGGCCGGTCACCACCCACCCGTCGGCGTCCTCGACGTCGATCACCCCGAAGTCGCCTGCCGAAGAGCCGGCGTGGACGGGGCCGAACTCCCGGAGGATCCCGGTCGCCTGCTCGGCGAGGTCGCCGTCGGGTGCGGTCAGTACGACGCAGGTGCCGTGTTCGAACAGCGCCCACGACTTGCGGGGACCGGTGAGAAGGCGCTGCCAGACCTCTATGAGCATCTCGGTGTTCACGGCGGTCATCCTGCCGCACGGCACTGACACACCGATCGCCGATGGGCTCCGCCGGACAGATCCTGTCTTGAATAGTTCGATCTGGATTCACCGTTTGTTCATATTCTCCCGTACGCTCGTGCCCATGGCAGACGGCCGGCGGGACTTCCTGGACAAGGTACGCGCGGCGCTGACCACAGCCGGCGTGCCGCTGGTCGACGACACCGTGGGCACCCGGGCGGGCGCGGTCGTCCGGGCCGCGGTCAACGGCGCCTGCGTCTCCTGGCGGACCGAGGACGCCGCCGGACGGCCGGACGGGCCCGGTGCCGGCCGGGTGGCCGGCAGTACCTCGGTGATGTCCCCCGAGTTCCAGACCACCCTGCGCCTCGCCGCCGTGCTCGCCCACGCCGGCCACCAGTGCGACCACCTCGGCGACCACGTTCTCGTCGCCCTGCGCTGAGCCGGCGGCCTACCGGGGAGTCTGCGGTCCGCCGCGCGGGGCGCCATTGATCGAAACGGTCCCCGTCTGGGAGGATGCGGTCCATGACGAACCGACGAAAGGCCCATGGCGCGTAGACCGCCGGGCCAGGTGCGCGCCGAACGGCCGCGCAGGCCCTGCCCGGAGCGGGGCAGGAAGATCGTTTCTGGGGTCTCGGCGCGCACGCAGAGCGAGATCGACGCATTCGAGGACGCACAGCTGTGGCCCGGGGCCATCGCCGAGGCGATGGCGAGGTGGAGCGGCACCGTTCACGGGCCGGCCCGCGGACTGACGGAGCCGCACACCCGTGGCTGCGGAGTGGAATCCTGCTGTCCCAACGATTCCCATCCGCGGGGGCTGCTGGAGCAGGCGCTGTACGGGCTTCCGACCCGCGCGGCGCGGGAGCTGCGGCGGCGGGTGCATCCGCTCGACGCGTCGTACTGTTCCCGCACGATCGTGGATCCCCACGCCGATCCGTCCTGGCCCTGGTGGCTGCGCAGATGCTGAGCCCCGGACGGGAGGATGCCCCGTAGGCGCCCGTCCGCCGTCCGGGCGGGCTCCGGGTCGTGCCCGCGGTGCGGCGCCGGGCAGGACTACTGCGAGCGGTACGACGCCGCGCTGTGCACGGTGTGCGACCGGTGGGGTGAACGCGTCTGCGGTGATCCTGACTGCGCGTACTGCCGCCTGCGACCCGAACGGCCGAGCCTCGCACGGGAGTTCGCCCCTGCGGAAGCCGTACTGCGGCGGGCGGCCCGGCTGGCCGACCGTCGAGCGCGCCGGTCGCGTGCCGACGGTTCCGGCGGGCCGGCGCGGTGATCGAGCAGATGGGGCAAGGCTCCGAACGGCCGGGCGGCTTTGACCGCAGGAACTGCCGAGCCGTGCGAACCTGGCAGACCGGGGCGGCGGGTGCTGCCCGGAACGTGGGAGGACGTCCATGGATCAGCTGGTGAGGGTGCAGAACTTCAACGTCTCCAGCGACGGCATCGGTGCCGGCGAGGACCAGACGCTCGAGCGGCCGTTCGGCCATGTCGATCCCGGGAGGCTGTTCGCCTGGGCCGGCGCGACGGCCAGCTGGCCCATGCGCACCGACCCCGGCGGGAGCCGGGGCCTGGACGACTACCTCACCCGGGACTACGACCGCAACATCGGCGCCGAGATCATGGGCCGCAACAAGTTCGGTCCCCAGCGCGGGCCCTGGCAGGACCACGAGTGGCGCGGCTGGTGGGGTGACGAGCCGCCGTTCCGCACCCCGGTGTTCGTGATGACCCACCATGCGCGTCCTTCGTTCACGCTCGGCGACACCACCTTCCACTTCGTCGACGGCGACCCGGCCGCGGTCCTCGAACGGGCGCGGGAGGCGGCGCGGGGCAAGGACGTCCGGCTCGGTGGTGGAGTCACCACGATCCGGCAGTTCCTCGACGCCGACCTGGTCGACACCCTGCACGTGGCGGTCTCGCCGGTGGAGCTCGGCTCAGGCCTGCGGCTCTGGGAGTCCCCCGACGAACTGCTGGACCGGTTCCACCTGGATGTCGTGCCCAGCCCGAGCGGGGTGACGCACCACCTGTTCTGGCGGAAGTGACCGCTCCTCAGGACACTTCCCCCGGCGGTCGCCCGCCGGAACCGCCGGCCGCCCGGACGTCCGTCAGCCGGCCGGCGGCTCGCCGGTCGCAGCGGGTGGACCGCCGGCGGGATACGCCCTGATCGCGTCGATCAGGTTGCCGAAGACGTGCTCGGGCGGGATCCGCTGCCACAGCTCGTAGACCTTCAGGGTCTCCACCAGGGCCGTGTCAGGGCGGGCGAGGACGAAGCAGACGCGGCGGGTGGTGAGGAAGTCGAGGAGGCTGTGCAGGCGGACGCCCGCGGAGTAGTCGATGTCGGCGATCCCCGCGGCGTCGAGCACCAGCCAGCGCACCGGGTCGGGTGCGTCGTCGACGAGGGCCCTGACCTGGTCGGCGAAGCGGCCCACGTTCGCGTAGAAGAGCTCCGCGTTGAATCGGAAGACGATCAGGCCGGGTGCGCTCTCGATCCCGGGCTCGGCGGCCCGGTACGTGGGTTCGCCCTGCTCGGTGACCCCGACCACGAAGTCCCTGGGCCGGTACTCCCGCCGGACCACCTCGAACAGCGAGATGGCGACGGCCAGCAGGACACCCTGTTCGACGCCGATGCCGAACACCGCGAAGGCCGTGACGGCGGCGACGACGAACTCGTTCCGGCGCCGGACGTAGATCCGCCGCAGGCCGCGGACGTCGACGAGGTCGAGCCCCACCAGGAACACGATCCCGGCCAGTACCGCGAGCGGCATGTCGGCCAGCAGCGAGCTGAGGACCAGCACGACCAGGAGCGTGATCGAGGCCGTGGTGAGGTTGGCGACCTGGGTCCGGCCGCGCTGCTGGTCCAGGATCTCCGTCTTGGTCGGGGACCCGTTGACGACGAAGGTCCCGCTCAGCCCGGCGGCGAGGTTGGCGACCGAGAGACCGACCAGGTCGCGGTCGATGTCGACGTCGTCGCCGTGCCGCGTCGCGAAGGCGTGCGCCGTCGCCGCGCTCTGCGCCAGGATCAGGACCGAGCACGACAGCGCCACGGAGAAGACCAGGGACACGTCACCGGGGGTCAGCCCGGACGGCATGCCGAGCGGTGGGAAGCCGCCCTGGACGGCTCCCACGACCGCGACCCCGTGGCCGGAGGCACCGGTCGCCGCGGCTACGGCGATCAGGGCGACCACCGCCACCACGGAGCCCGGGAACCTGGGCAGGAACCGCTTGAACACCAAGATGATCACGATGGTGGCGGCGCCGTAGGCCACCGTGCGCCAGGAGACCTGGTCGAGGTGGGTCAGCCAGGACCACTGCCGCTGGAACCAGTTGCCCCGGCCGCTGGGAATGCCCAGCAGCTCGGGGATCTGAGCCGTCGCCACCTGGATGCCGACCCCCGTCAGGAACCCGATCAGGACGGCCGCCGAGAGGAAGTCGGCGAGGAAGCCGAGCCGCAGCAGGCGCGCGGCAGCCAGGATCACACCCGACAGCAGCGCGGTCAGACCGGCCAGCCCGACCCACTTCGGCGAGCCCGGAGCGAGGCCGACGATGCCCAGGTCGAGCAGGCCGGCGAAGAGGATCGCCGCCGTGGCGGAGTCCGCGCCCACGACGAGCAGCTTCGACGAACCCAGCAGCGCGAACGTGACGGCCGGGAGGATCAGCGTGTACAGCCCCGTGACGACGGGCATCCCGGCGATCGACGAGTACCCCATGACCTCGGGGATCGCGACCGCGGCGAGGGCCACCCCGGCGAGTACGTCCCGGCCCAGCCACGCCCGCCGGTAGCCGCGCATCGACGCGGGCACCAGGTTCGCCATGCCACTCACGGGCACCTCACCAGCAGCCGGAGAACTCCCATCCCCCATGATGGCCCGCCGCGGGAGCGTCGTCCCGGCATTTGGCGCGGGCCCGGGCGCGTGGCGGGACCGGACCGCCCGCAGACCGGCGGGCGGCGCGGCCGGCCCTGACGGGCGATCTCCAGTACCTCGTCCGGGGAGAGGAACATGCCGTGCCCGGCCCGCTTCAGC